>JAGQQB010000325.1 GCA_020426425.1 Planctomycetaceae bacterium
GCACCGGTCGCACGAACATGACGTCATACACTTCGTCAAACTGCCACTTGTCGACCAGGAAGCGATGAATCGCCGCGAAGCGGTCTTTCACCAAAGCCGGATCGACCGACTGCTTACAGTAGAAGACGTACGCCACCAGCGTACCGATGAACGCGGCGAGCAGGGCCATGATCCCAGCCTTGCCGTGGTTCTCGTGGATGTCGTGATGGCCAGGGAACGTAAGTCCCATATGCCCTGAAGCGCTAACCCCTTCGGCCAGATGCGTTGGTTCGCTGGTGAGTGTGAGCTTCGCGAGCGGGCCGACTTCGCCGCCCCAGGCGCAGATGGCTGCGAGAATCGCCAATGCCACCAGCGGACCGGTCATCACCCAGGGGGACTCATGAGCATGGTCATGCACGTGATGATCTCGCGGCTTGCCGAAGAAGGTCATGAACCACATGCGGTGCATGTAGAACGCGGTGATGCCAGCGGTAATCAGCGGGATGAAAAACAACAGCGAGTGCGTGGGGTTCTTCGAGGCGAAGGTCAGTGCGGTCGCGACGATCGCATCCTTCGAGTGATAACCCGAGAGGGCGACAGCTCCAATGTACGGCAGAATGATGCCGGGAATCGCAAGACCGCTGATGGCCACGACACCAATCCACATAGTCCAGCAGGTGATCGGCATCTTCTTCGCAAGGCCACCCATCTTCTGCATGTCCTGCTCGTGATGGCAGCCATGAATCACACTGCCTGAGCACAGGAACATGAGTGACTTGAAGAAGGCGTGTGTGACCAGATGGAACAGACCGGCGAGCCAGCCGCCAACGCCCAGAGCGAGCATCATGTAGCCGAGCTGACTGATCGTCGAGTAGGCCAAGACCTTTTTGATGTCGGTAACGACCAGAGCAATGGTTGCCCCGATGAAGGCAGTAATGCAGCCAATGTACGCAATGACAAGCAACACTTCGGGCGTGAACATCGGATAGAACCGACCAGTCAGGTAGACCCCAGCGGCGACCATGGTCGCGGAGTGAACGAGCGCGGAGACCGGAGTCGGGCCTTCCATCGCGTCGGGCAACCAGGTTTGCAGCGGGAACTGGGCACTCTTGCCAATGCAGCCACCGAAGATTCCGAGGCCAGCGACCACAAGTAACCAGTAGGGAATGGCTCGCTCAGAGCCATCGTCGGCATGCAGACGTTCGCCCAACAGCGAGGACTGCATATACGCGATCCGGTTCAGTCCGACGCCTTCGGTGTCGAGTTGACCGTCGTGCGTGCGGACCATCTGGAACAGACCTTCCTGTCCCACGTTCTCCGGGCTGGTGTTGGCGAACTGGAAGGTGCCAAACCAAGTCCAGAAAATCATCAGGCCGATCAGGAAACCGAAGTCCCCGACGCGGTTCATGATGAAAGCCTTGTTCGCCGCAGTGCTGGCGGTCTTGCGTTCAACATAGAAGCCGATCAGCAGGTAACTGCAAACACCGACCAGTTCCCAGAAGATGAACACCTGGAAAATGTTTCCGGCCAACACCAGGCCGAGCATGGCGAAGCAGAACAGCGACAGGAACGAGAAGAACCGGTAGAACCGACCAGGACGATGGAAGTGCTTCCCACCTGGCAGATGCACGAAGTGGTCTTCGTAGTCCTCGGTCAGTTCGTCACTCATGTATCCAATCGCAAAAATGTGGATACAGGTGGCGATGAAGGTGACCATCGTGAACATCAGCACGGTCAGACCGTCGATGTAGTAGTCCAGGCAGATGTGAAGCCAGTCGAAGTGAGCGAGCGTGTAGAACGTGCCCGTGTAGGTGTGCGTGAGCGGCTGATTGCCGTGTCCGGGCGCCGCATGGTCGGTCTCGACATGGGTGTGGACGGCGGCACCATGAGCATCCTCGGCACCACGTGCATCATGTCCAGCACCGTGCGCGTCTCCATGACCGTGAGCATCGGCTACAGCGTGCGGACCTTCGGCGTGGGCGGCGTGTTCAGCAGCGACAGCGCGAGGGTTCTGCCACAGGTCGGCCAGCGAGAGGTCTTCGGCATCGATCCAGGTGAGCAACGCGATGAAGCTGCAAACGAACCCGGCAGCGATGCAGGCCACGGCAAGATACGCGGCCGCACGGCTCTTACGACCGGACCATGACGCCCCAAAAACTTCGATCAGGAAACCGCCCAATGGCAGCAGCCACGCAACGGTGAGCAGCCATTTCAGCGTTTCGCCAATCTGCAGGTAGTGTTCGCTGGGCATTGTCGATCACAAGTTGATGAGCCGAGGGAGGAGAACAGCAGGGCCGGTTACCCTTTCAGTTCGGCTGCTCGATCCACATCAATGGTCAGATGGTTGTTATAGAAGTTCAGGACAATCGCCAGCGCCACGGCGGCTTCGGCGGCGGCCAGCACGATGACAAACAACGAAGCGACTTGGCCGTCCAACCCCAAGGCTGTGTGCCGCGAAAAGGCGACAAAGTTGAGGTTGGCCCCGTTGAGGACCAGTTCCACGCCCATCAACACACCAATCGCGTTGCGTTTGGTGGCCATGCAGATGACCCCGCACACAAACAGCACCGCGCCAACGGTCAGAAATCCACTTAGTCCGACAGGATCCACTGCAGTTCCTCGCTTCCCACTCGGTTGGGTGACGTCAGGCGACCGGTTCCAGGCGACGCTTCGCCCGGGCCAGATACGCGGCGCCGATCAACACAACCAGCAGATGGACGGAGACTATTTCAAACGGCAGCAGGTATCCGCTGCCGGTTTCTGGCTTGGAGGAGGCAGCCGCGATCCCGCCGTGCACATGATCATGGCTCGCATGGGCATGATCGCCGGTGCCGTGAGTGTGGTCGGCAACATCATGCACGTGGTCATGCGCCGTTGCGTCGTGAGCGTGGTCCGCCGCAGAGGCCGACTCGCCGAGATGATCAAATCGCACCCCCAGCAACGCCCCACCAATATGCCGCGAGGTGTTCCCCTCGCCTTGCTGATAGTAACTGCCGCGACGACTGGTGACGCCCGCCTGCTTGAGCGTAAGCCGATTCGATTCCCAGTCAACCGAGGTGACCGTAGACAGCAGCACGCCGAGGAAGGCGACGCCAACAACCGACGCCTGAATCACTTCGGCAGGGTTCGACTTAATCGTGAGATAGGGGCCGCTTGATGTGAGCATCACCCCAAAGATCAACAACACAACGGTGCCGCCGACGTAAATCAACAATTGGGTTGCACCCACAAAGTCGGCATCGAGCATGAAGAACAGGCCCGCGACACAGCTGAGTGAAATCACCAGCCAAAAGGCCATGCGGACAACATTCTGGCTGAGCACCACACCAACGGCGGCGCTGCAGGCGGCAATGGCGTACAGAGTGAACAGCAGACTTCCCACGTTAGCGTTCCTCCGTCATCGCAAGCTGAGCGTCACTTTCCGGCAGAACCGCCGATGTGGCCGCAGGAACGACCACCGGTACCGGGACACGTTCACCAATGGGTTCTGCGAGAGAGCCACGGTCGTATTCATCACCGGGCCAGTAGGTGGTCCGACCGAGGAAGGTCGCCAGCAGCAATGGCTGCAGAATGATGCCCACGAACAGAAAACAGGTGATGGGGACCAGATACTTCAGGCAGGTCGTCATCACCTGATCGATCCGCAACCGGGGCAGTGACCAGCGAATCCAGATTTGCACGCAGACGAGCAGGCCGGACTTCAGCAGAAAGACTTTCATGCCGATCACGCGGACGAGGTAATCTCCCATCCAGCAACTGTCGGCCAGCGATGCAATCCAAACGTCCAGCGGAGGAATCCCGGTCCACCAGCCACCCAGAAAGAGGATGGTCGCCAATCCGCTGACGAAGAACATCGCGGCGTATTCCGCCAGGAAGAACAGTGACCAGCGGAATCCCGAATACTCCGTCAAGAAACCGGCCACCAGTTCACTCTCGGCCTCTGCCAAGTCAAATGGAGCTCGCTTGTTGCTCGCAAGAGTCGCCACAAAGAAGACAAAGAAGGCGAGAAACGTCAACGGATCGTGCAGGATGAACCAGTTAAAGACCGACCCCTGCTGCATATTGCCGATGTCACTCAGGTTCATCGATCCTGCGAGCACGACCGGAATCACGGCAGTCAGTCCCAGCGGAACTTCGTAGCTCACCATTTGAGCCGCTTCTCGCATCCCGCCGAAAAGCGACCACTTCGAGCCACTCGCGTAACCAGCGAGCACAACGCCCAGCACTTCCAGCGACAGCACCGCCAGAGCGATGAACAGACCGATATCCATCGCCACTGCGACCAGTTTCCCGCTGAACGGCAGGAACATGAACGCCATGAACGAGGCGACAACAACGATATAAGGAGCAACACGAAACA
>JAGQQB010000326.1 GCA_020426425.1 Planctomycetaceae bacterium
AGGCGAACTCTCCAGCGGCGAAGAGGCAACCTGCGGACGTTCCCTAAGCCATTTGCACTCCCCAAAGACATGCAACGCACACTCATCCTGTTCAAGCCCGATGCCATCCAGCGCCGCCTGTGCGGTCGACTCCTCTCCCGTCTCGAAGAGCGGGGCCTCAAGATCGTCGGCCTGAAGATGCTGCAGGTGACGTCGGAACTCTCCCGGCAGCACTACGCCGAGCATGTGGAGAAGCCGTTCTATCCGCTGCTCGAAGAGTTCATCACCAGCGGTCCTGTCATCGCCCTCGTCGCGGAAGGCCCGAGCGCGGTCCAGGTGGTGCGGACCATGATGGGGAGCACCAATGGTCGCGAAGCGGCTCCGGGCACCATTCGTGGCGACTACGGGCTCTCGCGCCAAATGAACCTGATGCACGGCAGCGATGGTCCCGAAGCCGCCGAACGCGAAATTGGCATCTACTTCCGTCCCGAAGAACTCGTCAGCTACGGCACCTGCCTGGACCCCTGGGTCTGTGCGGATGACGAGAAGTAGGCTCGATTGCCTGCGTTGCCCCCTCGATTTGCCGAATTCCTTTGGTCCGACGTCCGCCTGCGTGCGTACAGTGGTTACAGGCGGAGTGAACCGCACGTTCGCCCCACCCCACTCCGCGCGAGGTGTGCATGATCGTTGTCCACAATGTGACGCAGCATTACGGCATCAAGCCGGTGCTCAAGAACATCCAGTTGGAGTTCCCGCCCGGCAGCCGGACCGCCATCATCGGTCCCAACGGCATGGGGAAGACGACGCTGCTGTCGGTCATCGCCGGGGTACTCAATCCGCAGTTCGGGCATGTCGAGATCGATGGCCTGCGCCGCCGGTCTTCGGTGGAAAACGAACTCGAGATTCGGCGGCGCACGGTCTTCCTGCCCGATCGCTGCTGGCTCCCCAAGATGCGAACAGGGCGCGAGTTCATTCTGTCGATCGGGAAACTGTATGACGTCGACCCGGAACGTTTGCTCGATCATGCCGACCGACTGCTGTCGCTGTTTGAACTGTCGTCACTCGCTGAAGCGCCCATCCGGACATATTCGTCGGGCCAGCAGAAGAAGATCTCCCTCTGCTCGGCGCTGATCACGGACGCCCCCATCCTGCTGCTTGATGAACCGTTCTCCGGCGGACTGGACCCGGCAGGCATTCTGGCGATGAAGTGCCTGCTGCAACGCATGGCGGATCGCGAAGACCGGATCATCGTGTTCACCGCTCCGGTACCTGAACTGGTCGAGGAAACAGCCGATCGACTGGTGGTCCTCAAGCAGGGGCAAGTCGCGGCGGCAGGCACGCTGCACGACTTGAAACGTCAAGCTGGCGGAAACAGTCTCGATCAACTCCTGGAGAAGATCGTCTTCCCCGAGACGCTGGCACAGATCGAGTCGTACTTCAGTGGCGAAGACAAGTACTTCTAGAGCGTCTTGCGGTTGGGTGTTCTGTGAACAGGAAAATCCGAAACAACTGCGAGATCCGAAACTCGACAACCGGACCACGCTCGATCAGATCAGTTCAACCATCTCAACCGTGGCGCAGCCACACTCAACCATCTCAACCCCGCCTCACGTGGCGATCACGAGAAGCGGCACGAGTTCGGCAAACAGCGCCGCCGAAGCAGAGGAGACACCTTCCATGAACGTATTGCGTGCATGCATCCGGTGGTATCGCCTCGTATTGCCCGTTCCGGGACTGACGCTGGGCTTCCTCGTCTTCTTCGGGCTGAGCGAAGCCCTGTCGATGGTCGTCTTCCACTGGAGTATTCCGCCGGGCGAAATCTTCGCACCGGAGAATCCATTGGGGGGCGGCGTGTGTGTGCTCGCCGCCATGGTCTATGCAGGTTTTCGCGTCTTCTACTTCCATCCTTTGTGGCAGCCGCGCTATCGCCGTTGGCTGCTTTCGACGCCGTGGACGGTGATCGACCCGCTCCCTGGTGGACCAGTTCAACTCGCGCTGCAGGATCTGATTCCCCTGACGCTGCTCTCGCTGGGGGCGAGTCGCCTGGAAGGACACCATTGGTATGTGGTCCCGGGCATGTTCGCGGCCATCTGGATGCTCGCGAGTCTGGTGACGTTTGCCTGTGTCGGTCCGCGCTGGCTCGCCTATGTGCTGGTGTTCCTCGCTGGTGGGATCGCCCGCACCGCACTGACCGAACCAACGATCGCCATCAGCATCGCCGGGATAATGATCGCCGCGACACAATGGGGACACCACCTGTCCCTGAGCAAGTTCCACGACTGGGCGCCTGAGTGGAACGAGAAACCGGGCTTCGACGATGTTCTCACCTCCAACACCGAGGCCATTGCGGAACATCAGATGCAGAGTTTGCTCGGCTGGCCGTTCGAACAGATGGCACCGGACCTGAAGAAGTACCAGACATTGCTCAAGCCCTGGACCGGATTCCTGCTGGCGCTGTTGGTCGCCTGGGAGTACGACTGCATCATTCACCTGATGGCGGCCATCGAACGCCGCCCGATTGGCTTCTTGGGCCTGGGAACATTCGTAGGCGGGATCGGCGTCGGCCTGAGCAGCCTGCGACTGTTCGGCTTCCTCAACGGACATGCGCCGCCGCTGACTCTGATGGGCCGCATCAAGACCGGGCGACTGATCATTCCCGGCTACGACTACGTCTTCATCGCTCCGGCCCTGGTGCTCCTGGTCAGCACCATCGGCGTCGGCCTGGCCCACTTCATTCCACTCCCGCCGATCCTCAAGGCCAGCGGCCTGTTGATGACAATTGTGTTTCTCGTCTCAACCACGCCACCCGACCTTGCCGAGTTCCACTACACCGGCAACCACCGTATCACCCCCGACATGAAACAACGAACTTCGAACTTCCTGATCAAAGACTGACCAGCATCGCAGCGATCTCCCCTCGCTCAACCCTCCACTCTCCACCCTCAACGATCACCTACTCCCCCCTCCCTACTCCCCACTCCCTATACAGTACAACCACTCCTGCCGCTGCCCCCCGTCATGCGTGACCGCACGGATGTAGATCCGATCATCGCAAACCGACATCGTGGCGAAGCCCTCTTCGCCCAGTTGATTGCGGGCGACCGCTTCATGCTTCTGAGGGTTTGCCTTGAAGACGTACGTGGTTCCGCTCTCGACGGTCGCGTAGATGGTGTCGCCGACGAGGATGGGGGATGACGAAACCGGGCCGCTCAATCGCTCCTTCCACATCTCTTTCCCATCGCTGCCGCGCCAGCAGATGGCGACGCCCTGGTCGGTCACGGCGTAGACGTACCCATTCACCGCGAGCATCGATTGCTCGTAGCACTTCTGCTTGTTCCGCCACAGCACTGTGCCAGAGCCATCGGCTTTAACGCACAGTGTCTCCGCGTCCGGGTAGCCGCCACTGGCGAAGACCAGGTCCCCATCCCACACCATCGTGCCACAGGTGGCCATCGTCGTGCCCGGCGTGGACCAGAGTTCCTTGCCGGTTTTCGGGTCGTACGACATCACTCGTTCACAACCGCTCAGCAGCAATTGATCACGACCGGCCACGTGGGCGATGATCGGTGACGAGAAGCTGTACATGCGGGGGCGCTGCGTAGTCCACAGTCGACGTCCCGAGGCACAATCATACGCCGAGAGGAATCCGCCCCCTTCGTAGTCCCCGACGACGATGACCGAGTTCTCGTACAGCAATGGCGAAGGCGCGTAACCATACTCGTACTTCTTGGGGGCATACCGGCCGAGACTGTGCTTCCACAACTCCTTGCCATCGGTCGTGAGGGCCACCAGCGTCACCTGATCGTGATGATGGAATGACGCGAACACCCGTTCGCCATCACAGGCCACGCTCGGCGTGGCGTGGGTATTCTTCTTGTGCGTCTTCGGAAAACCTCCTTCGCTGATCGGCGTCAACCACAGCGGCTTGCCAGTCGCACGATCGAAAGCCAGCACCGCCTGCGTCTGCCGTGCTTCATCAGCACTGGTGAGGTAGATCCGGTCACCGACGATCGTGGGCGAGGAATGACCGCGTCCAGGAATCTGCTGCTTCCACAGCACGTTCTTCGTCGCGCTCCAGGTGGTCGGAATGGTTTGACCTGCCGCAGCGATGCCGTTGCCGTTCGGACCGCGCCAACCGGCCCAGTCACCAGCACGGAGTGAACCAACGAGAGTTGACAAGACGACGATGGTGAGCGTGATGAGGCTCGAACGATGAAATGCAAGCGGCGTCTTCGACACAGGAATCCTCCAGTTGAAACGGGCCGAACAAAACAGCGGCGAGTGGATCGTGTTCGTGTTCTGGCGACACACGCTCTACTTGCCGGTCGCCCCAATGCAGTACAGATGCGAGT
>JAGQQB010000327.1 GCA_020426425.1 Planctomycetaceae bacterium
GTGGAGCGCGCGTATGTACGCACCCGGTTCGCGGAGAATGGCCTCTCGGAAGTGGTTGCCATGTACGATCTGGTGTCGCCGCCGAGCCGCATTGTTCTGCAGCTTCCTCGAGGGACCGCTGGGCAAGATGTACGTCGCATTCTCATTGATGGCGAGGTGCTCGGACCGGAGGCGGTTTCCATGTCGGAAACGGAAGTGCGGCTATCGCTCGATTCTGGCACTGCGGAAACAGCTCGGCTCGTTATCGAGTATCGGAATCAACTGGCGCAATCGTTCGGACTTTCGCGGCTGGAAGAGGTCGAGTTCTTGAGGTTCCCAGCATCAGTGTGGGTGAATGAGACGCATTGGGAATTTCAGTTGCCATTTGGTCAGCATCTGTTCGCCTATCCCCAGACGTTGTTTCCCAGGTTTCATTGGAAGCCGCGCGGACTGTTCTGGTTTCGTGTGCTGACGCCGGAGTACTTGGCCGAACGGGAGGCGTGGCAGTTGCCCGAGGAAGCGGGGGCAGTTCAAGGAGCACCGGTGAATGCCTACGCTTTCCGGGGGATTGGCCCCATCGCACAAGTTCATATGCGGTCGATGAGTCGTTCGCTGATCCTGTTGATCGGTGCGGGGACATCGCTGGCGTTGGGATTCTTGTTCTGGCAATTCCCCTTCACCCGGAATGTGTTCTCGATTGTGCTGCTGGCATTCGCGTTCTCAGTCGCCAGTTTGTGGTTTCTGGAACCGATGCAGCTTCTGCTTCAGCCAGCACTGTTGGGATTGGCTTTCGCCGCGTTGGCAACGTTCCTCGAGGGTGGAACTCGCCAGCCAGCGGCAAAGCCGACTCAGCCACGCAACCAGCGCCCCTCGACCGTGACCAATCATGGTCACTCCCTGCCCGCGTCGCCCGACTCGGCCACGCGGATTCCGTCCACCATTCACCGTCCCAGTCCCTAACGCTTCTTCGGCACCGGAGTTGTCCCATGTTGCGGTTTCTGTTGCGGTCACGTTCCGTGAATAGTCTGCTCTGCAATTTTCTCCTTTGTAGTGGTCTCCTGTTTGTGCTGGGCGGCTGTCGGCAGGAGCAGGCTAAGGAGGATGCCGCTTCCGGAGTTGGCGCAGTTGTGAATCCAGCTGAGGATCAACCCGAGGCCGAGGAGCCCGTCGCCGTCCCGCAACCGGAGGGTTTTGCTCAGTTGACGTTCAAACTGGTCGACAAGCTGCAGGCGCTCACCGAAAACCCGCAGCTGGTGGTTGTCGAAAACAAGACGAACGCGTCCGATCCGTGGTCGGCGGCGGCACAGAGTTACTTCACCCTGGGTTCGAAGGCCAGCCTCATCGCACTCAAGCACGGCATCGACCTGCATAAGGCCCAATACGACAAGCCTCCCACGTTCGCCGAATTCGAATCGCTGTACCGGCAGGCGGGAGTCGAATTTAAGGGGCTCTACCCTTGGCAAACCTACGCTTACGATGCTGAAGCGGGCACTGTTTGCATCCTCGAAGACCGAGCAGAGAAAGAACGAATGCACAAGGAGAAAGGGGTGCCCTACGAGCCAGAAGAACAAGGCCAGCAAGTGCAGCAATGAGCGTTGACTGTAGCCGTTGCGTCTATGGTTCGGCCCAAAAAAGTGGCCGCCGGAGCGGGCCAGATCCGGCGGCCGATTGCCACCCGAGTGCGGGCCTGAACTCAAGGGCGGCAATGCGGGAACTATACGAGGCGGCAGCGGCTGGGCAAGCCGAATTCTCACCGAAATCGCAGGATTCAAGAGTTCGGGAATCCGCTGCCTCGGAGTTGCAACTGACCAGCAATACGGCACTTACAGCACAGCGCAAAAAGGCGGCCGCCGGAGCGGGCTAGATTCCGGCGGCCTGCGTCACCCGAGTGTGGGCCTTACTCAAGGGCGACGATCAGCAAAGTATATAGTTCGTATGCGAATGAGAAAGGTACTTTCCAGGAGTTTTTTCGTGCTGGGCTGCTCATTTGACGTAGGAGTGTTTGATTTTGCATCAGTGGCACGATTGTCTGGGCTTGGGATATTGGTGGTAAGCCATTGTGCTAATTGGGTTTGGGGACTATTGTTGGTGGCAAGTTTCCAGGAGGGGTGAGTCGAGTGAGTGCGGAGATGGAGACTGTTGGACAATGGTAAGAACTGTACTTTTGGACATGGGGAATGTCCTCGTCTACTTCTCACATGACAGAATGTTTCGGCAAATGGGCGCTGTTTGCGATCGGTCGGCGAGCGAAATGCGATCACTGCTGATCGACAGTGAACTCCAATGGGAGTTCGAGCGGGGTCAAGTGTCGGAGCGGGAATTCTGCGGTCGACTCTCGCAACTGGTGGGGCGCGAACTTGAGGTCGATGCCGTCCGGCAGGCTGGCTCGGACATTTTCTGGCCGCATCCAGAGATGCGGCCAATCCTGGAGGGGCTCAAAAAGCAGGGTCTCCGGCTGGTCCTGCTCTCGAACACCTCGATTTCGCATTTCGAGTGGATTCAGCAGCGATATGACTTCCCCGCCCTGTTTGACGATCTCGTCCTCTCCTACGAGGTGGGAGCGATCAAGCCCGAGGAGGCAATCTTTCGGGCGGCGTTGGACAAGATCGACTGCGATCCCGAGGAGTGCTTTTACACAGATGACATCTCTGCGTATGTGGCAGCCGGACGCACGTACGGTTTGCAGGCAGAGATCTTTACCGGTGCGAATGATCTGCGTGAACACCTGCGGATGCGAGGGGTTTCGCTGGAATGAAGAAATCCGAGCTGATTTGATGGACCATGTCGGCAGCATCAGTGGCCTGCACGCGAAAGACTCCAGATGAGCCGTAGTGACTTGCGACAGTACCTGTTCGCAACCCGAATCGATCCAAATGAAATTCGTGATCGTCAACAGAAGATCTACGCCGGGTTGCAGACACATTCACCGTATCTAGCGGATCGGCGTTTCTTGTTGCTGGAAGAGGATCTCGCCTGGTTGTTCGATCAATACGACACGGCGTTCTTCGCTGGCCAGTGCCGTGGTTGTCTCGGCGGAACACCACTCGAGTTCCGGGTTTCGTCGCGGATGACGTCTGCAGGCGCGAAGACTTCCCGGCATCGCAATCCGCACACTGGGCAGGATCTGAAGTACGAGATTGCGGTCGCATTGACACTGCTGCGCCAGACGTTTCAGACCGAGGTTGACCGTGAGATTAAAGTGACCGGACTTGTCTGTCACGACCGTATCGAGGCGCTACAGCGTGTATTCGAGCATGAGTTGATCCACTTGATTGAGATGCTGGTCTGGGACGTTTCCAACTGTTCCGCCGAACGATTTCAGGCACTGGCGCTGCAGTTTTTTGGCCATACCGGGCATCAGCATACGCTCGTGACACCGCGTGAGGTCTTTCGGTTGCAGGGGATGCGGCCGGGAACGATGGTACGGTTCACCTTCGAAGGTCGTACGCATGTTGGCCGCATCAACCGCATCACGAAACGGGCCAGCGTCCTGGTGGAGGATCCCGAGGGCGTCCCGTATTCGGATGGGCGAAATTACACCAAGTACTACATCCCGCTGAACATGCTGGAACCGGTCACCTGATTGGCGGCATGCGGTTGAGATCGAAGTCAGTGACGAATTTATCAGGCAATTCGTTCCGTTGCGAAACGGGCTAGGATCGGTTTCAATCGACAATCTGTGCTGCGGTTTGCCCGTGGTTCCACGTTCTTCCTGGCCTGCCTGTCCCGATTCTGTCCCATGACTCCGGAAACCAAAGCGTATCTGGCCGAGCTGAACCAGCTGGTGGAAACGGAACTAGCCGCAGTGGTCCAACTCCCGGTAGAGGCCCCTGCCCGATTGCAGGCGGCAATGCGGCACAGCCTGATGGCGGGAGGCAAACGTCTGCGTCCAGTGTTAGTGCTGCTCGCCTGCGAGGCCTGTGGCGGTGATCTTCATGCGGCTCTGCCAGCCGCATGTGCGATCGAGATGATCCACACGTACTCACTCATTCACGACGATCTGCCAGCGATGGACGACGACGAACTCAGACGCGGGCAGCCGACGTGTCATGTCGCATTTGGCGAGGCAACGGCCATCCTGGCTGGCGATGCACTACTGACTCAGGCGTTCGAGGTTCTCGCCGCAGGCATCACTGACCCAAGAATCGCCGCCGCCTGCGTCATCGATCTGGCCAACGCTGCTGGTCCGGTGGGGATGGTCGGCGGTCAGCAGGCTGACCTCGAAGCGGAGACGACCGGAGTGCGGGATGTCGAACATCTCGAAGCGATCCATCGTCGCAAGACTGGCTGTCTGCTGTGTGCCGCGCTGACCATGGGAGGGCGCATCGCCGGGGCCTCTGCCGAGAC
>JAGQQB010000328.1 GCA_020426425.1 Planctomycetaceae bacterium
AAAACCCTACTTGGGGCGATCGACGAAGTCCTCTCCAAAACGTTTCCTGGCAAGTCGCTTCAATAGCCACTTGCCGGTTGTTTCTGCTGGTGGCTGTGTGGGGTATCCGGCGCTGTCGAGCGGAGAGAGTTTCAGGTGGAGTGGAACTCGCGCGCAGGTTTCGACGAATTGATGGTCCAGCAGCGGAACTCGGACTTCCAAACCGTGAAACATGCTCGCAATGTCGACTTTGGAGAGGTTGTCGTACGGAATGAAGTTCTCGACGTCGAATGCCTGCAGCGTGTTCAGTAGGTGTGGCTGATGTGCGGCGGCGAAGCGGTCGTGAAACTCGGCGCGAGTTTTTGCGAACAGATCACGATGCTCAGGTCGCCACAAGTCGCCGCGCTGCACCGGATCGAGAGGTGTGGTGCGGCGATACTTACTGTCTTCGGGAGATGTGTTGGCTGGCCACAGGCCAACAGTGCGGGCGAGGTCGGCGAGTTGTTTCTTGGAACGACGATACAACGACGGATGCGGGCGATGCTCCCACAAGATCGCGGGATATGCGTGGTAACCGGCGAATAGTTCATCGCCCCCATCACCGGAAAGCACCATCTTGACGTGGTGAGACGCCAGTCGCGAAACGAAATAGGTGGGCAACGCGGAGCTATCGGCGAAAGGTTCACCGTAATGCCGCACAAGATCTGGAACGAGCGACAATGCGTCTTCGTCAATTACCTGGTCGATGAACTCTGCACGACACGTTTCGACGGCGTGTCGCGCCCAGCGACGCTCATCGAAGTCTTCGCGCGGATGGCCGATGCAGAATGCCTGGACAGGTTGATCGAGCAACTCGCTCATTGCTGAGACCACGAGGCTCGAATCAATACCGCCTGAGAGGAACGCGCCGAAGGGGACATCGGACACCAGATGAGTTGCGACCGCTTCGCGCAGGGCTTCGGTCAGTCGCTCTTCCCACTGTAGATCGGTGAGTGAGTTGTCTGGGTTGAATGTCAGCTTCCAGTAACGTTGTGGTCCAGTGGTTGTGCCATCGCAACGGATCACCAGGAAATGCGCCGGTTCGAGCTTCCGGACATCGGCATAAATCGTGTGTGGTGCGGGGATGTACTGGTAATGCAGAAACGCATCGACCGCCGCGAGATCGATGCGGTCTGGGAAGTCCGGGAGGACTCGTAGCGCCTGGAGTTCCGATGCGAACGACACCGATTCGGCTGTGTGGCAGTACACCAGCGGCTTGATGCCGAGCCGGTCACGGGCGAGCAGGAGTTGCTGTAGCGGGCCATCCCAGATCGCAAAGGCAAACATTCCGCGTAGCAGTTGCAGGCAGTCGGTCCCCCATTGCTCGTACGCATGGACGATGGTCTCGGTGTCGGAATGTGTGCGAAACTGATGCCCCAGTCCGATTAGCCGTTCGCGGAGTTCACGGTAGTTGTAGATCTCGCCGTTGAAGGTGATCCAGATGCTGCCATCTTCGTTACACAGCGGCTGCTTGCCTGCTTCGAGATCGATGATACTCAGTCGTCGATGCCCCAGACCGATGCAGCCATCGACGTGCAGACCGTCTCCATCGGGGCCGCGATGAGTCAGCTGTGCGGTCATGCGGGCGATGACGTTCTGCGACACTGGTCGTCCATGAATTCCGAGTTGTCCAGCGATGCCGCACATGGTTTAGTTGTACTGACCCTGCCTGCCGGTGCGATGAGCAATCTCGTCGCGATAGTGCTGTATATATGTCTGCGCGATCGCTCGATTACTGAAATGCTCGCGGGCATACTCGGCAGCACGTTGCCCCATGCCGTTGCGGTGTACAGGAGCATCATGCAACTGGCGAATTGCTTGTCCAAGCGCGGCACTGTTGAGTCGCTCGACAATCAAACCTGTTTGCTCATGTTGTACGATCTCCGGGATCCCGCCTGTGGCGAATGCGGCAACTGGAATACCGCACATCTGTGCTTCGGCGGGGACACGGCCAAAGGTTTCCCAGAGCGATGCCGCCACGACGACATCAGCCGCACAATAGTATCTCGCCAGTTCGGCGGGATCGGACTGGAATGGGATTGCAGTGCCAGACCCGCCCCACAATGAGAGGATTCGCTGCGACGACTTACCAACTGCAAGCAGATATGGTGAAACGCCGCTGGCGTGCAGTGCTTCAATAACGTACTCACCAGCTCCCTTCTTCAAGCCAGCCGTCCCTTCGACCGATTGCCCGGCGATCAATACGATGAATGCGTCGTTTGGCAGACCAAGTGACTGCCGTGCTTGCTTTCGGTCCTGTGGCTGGAAGATCTGTTCATCGATTCCGTTGTGGACGGCGTGGATCTTCTTGCCAGCGAAGATCGGACTCAGTTGAACCTCACTGGCGAGCCAGCGCGATACGGTGGTCACCCTGAGGTTTGATTGCTGGATTGCGCGGTGTTTGCGGCGAAAGTTGAATCGGGTTCCATCCACGTTGATTGCCGGAGCGAGATTCAGGTCCGGGCACTTACCGCAGCCATGCTTCCATCGCTCGCAGTCCACTGCCGGATGGGCGCAGTGGCCAGTGAACATCCACCAGTCGCGGAGGGTCATCAACGAAGGGTACTTGCGTGTGAGTCTGGGGAGGGCGGCAACGTCGGCAAAGCCTTGTCGCCCGTACCACAGACTGTGGAAATGGACGACATCGACATCGCCGATCTGCCGATCCAGTTTGCGAAACCAAGGTTGGTACAGGTACTGCCAACCAGTCCGGCCTTCGATCCATTTAACCGCGCGCAGGACTCCGGGAAAAGGGCGCTGACGTACCAATTCGTGAACGTGCGGATCATCGCTTCGTTTGGCGCCGACATACATATGTGAGTCGTGCCCAAGATCGCGCAGTGCCTGATGCAAAAGATACGTACTCGCTTCCGCCCCACCCCCTTGGTCAGCGGTGTGGACAATGGCAACGCGAAGTGGACGCTCGGACGACACAAAGTGGCAATCAGTTGCCGGTTTCCAGGTTTGATGACAACAAACGACGTACCCCTTGCTCGAAGAGGGCAGGACTCAAGGCATCGCGTCGAGCGGACAGTATGTTGCTGAGCCACAACTCGCGATCTGACAGCGATGCCGTCAGTCCTTGTGTGAGTGATTCCTGAACCGAGGCGGCTGCAAGTTCCGCGCGTGGTCCCAGGTCGTAGCGGCTCCAGAATTCCGTCAACGAGGCATAGTCCGGTGCGTGCAACAGGATCGGAACGTTCGCCGCAACGTATGTCGACAGCTTGGTCGGGAACGAGAGTTCGGACAGGTGCCGCAGGTCGGGCAGGAAGGACTGCGGCAGGTACAGCAGATCGCACTCGCTGAGCAAGTTGCGGGTCTCGGTCACGTCGCGCCAGCCGAAGTATTCAATCCATTGCCGCGACAACGTCCCCAATTGAAAACGGGCACCGAGCATGCGCAGGCAGATCTCTTTGCCATCGAGCCGCCAGTTCATTGAGTCGAGGGCGGCGATGAACTCCCGCATGCAATCGGGAGTGGTGACCGATCCGGCAAAGCCAATGCGGTAGACGTTTGGATCCCGTTCGCAGGCGTCTGTGGTTGCCGCGTCAAGTCCATGACGCAGCACGAATGAGTCGACGCCGTATTCGCGTTGATAGGCGACCTGCATGTTCTCGCAGATCACGGCGATCTGTTCGCTGTGCCGCAGTGTCTTACGGAAGGCATCGTACACTTGCCGTTCAGTCCAGCGATCCAGGCGTCCGGCGGGGCAGAAGGTATGCACGTCGTCCCAGACGATGGTTCGCAGCGGTACCTTAATTTGTGGCAGTAGCGCGGCGATCACCTGCACAGCCATGGCCGATTCGAGCACGGTGAGGATGAGATCGGGTTGGAACTGGTCGATCTGCGATTGTATCTCCCGTACGGCCTGTTGAATCAAAGGTCGCTGTAAGGCCACGGCGGCGGCGCAGGCAGCGAGATCGCCACCGACCCCGCCGATCGGCTTCCAGCCGGTTTCATAGCGACGTTGATGGTGCGAGACGCTGAGTTCCGGCAGATAATGGGGCTGCTTGTCGCGATATGGGTTCAGCCAGCAGGTGTGCATTTGCGCCGGGCCGACGATGCGAACGAGATCACGAAGGATCACCCCACCGACGCCCGGCTCGCCAGGCGCGGTGCCAGAGATGAGCAAGATGCGTGAAGGCGGTGTCGGCACGTTGGTCGAGCTGGCCGTTGCGATGGCGTTCGAGATGTTTGGAGTTGCGGTTGTCACGGTGCAATTGTGGTGACGCAACGATCAGCGTTGCGCAAAAGTTGCCCACATTTCTTCGCAGATGCTGTCGAG
>JAGQQB010000032.1 GCA_020426425.1 Planctomycetaceae bacterium
AAAGGGGAAAGGCAAAGGCCACGGAAACAAGGGCCGTGTACCGCGTCCAAAGCGAGGATGAAGACCTTTAAGACAGCGTTGGATCGCGGAGCGATCTACGACAATCCAACTGTTGTCAGTGCCAGTCAACGAACTTCAGACAGGAGAACAGCATGGGATTATCGAGCAGTTGCCTGCCGAGTCACTGCGTCTTGATGGTGTTGATCCTCGGGACGGCGGCGTTCGCGGAGGACTGGCCCCATTGGCGCGGTCCTTCGCGCGATGGTCACAGTGCTGAGGTGTCGGGCTGGACCGATGGCAAGTGGCCGCTCGGTGATGTCGTCTGGCGTGCGAACATCGGTGTCGGCTCATCTTCGCCAGTCGTGATCGACGGCAAGTTGTACCTGCTCGGCTGGGCGGACGGTGAGGATCACCTCGTCTGTTTCGACGCCCGGTCAGGTGAGGAACAGTGGCGGCAGTCGTCTCCTGCCGCGAAGTTTGGTCGCGTGGCGACTGGAGATCAGGGGCTCTACGCCGGTCCTTGTTCAACACCGGAGTACGATGCTGCGACCAACGCACTGTTCACGCTCGGGATTGATGGCGATCTCCACTGCTGGGATCTGGCGAATCAAGGGCGGCAACTCTGGCACCGCAATTTGTACGACGACTACCACGCGCCGCAACGTCCCCGTGTGAACCGCAGTGGTCGTCGTGACTATGGCTATACTTCGTCACCACTCGTTCAGGATGATGTTCTCATCGTGGAGGTCGGTGCCGAAACCGGCACTGTCATGGGATTCGACAAGCGAACGGGTAAAGAACTGTGGCGATCGGCTGCCCACAGCCCAGCGGGACACACGGGAGGACCGGTTTCGCTCACATTGTCTGGCGTCCCGTGTGTCGCAGTCCACAACTTCGACGGACTGCTCGTGATCCGGATCGACGGTGGCCGCGCTGGGGAGACGGTCGCTGAGTATCCTTGGCGGACCGATTTCGCGAACAACATCGCCACACCGCTGGTCGTCGACGACAGTGTGATCCTGACATCGAGCTACAATATCCACAAAGTTGCCCGGCTAAAGATTGCACTCGATGGCACGATCGACGTTCTGTGGGAACTCGAAGAGGCATCCAAGGTCTGTTCCCCGGTGCTGCTGGGAGACCATCTGTACTGGGCCTGGCGCAAGGTGCATTGCGTTGATGTGCGCACTGGCAAGCAACTCTGGTCCGGTGGCAGTTGTGGCGATGCCGGTTCGCTGATTGCGACCGCTGATCAGAAACTGATCGGCTGGGTCGGAAAGGGGGGACTACTCCTGATTGAGAACGCCACAGATTCTGCAAACAAACTGACCGAACTCGCATCGCGCCGGCTTCTCAACCAAACCGATGCGTGGCCGCATGTCGTCCTGGCAGATCGGCATCTTTACTGCCGTGATGGAAACGGCGAATTGATTTGTCTCCCCATTCAATAACGGAATCGGTGTGACCAGTGTGTCACGAGCCAGGAACCATCCTTCGCATACCATGACGCGTCCTATACCATCGGTGGGAACGAACCAACAGCGCTCACCTGGAGGTGGAAGTGATGACTCGGAATCTGTGCAACGTGGGCACCGGACCGATCCTGCTGATAACGGCAGTTCTTTGCCTGTTGTCCCAACACCAAATCATCGCCGCCCCGCCCTCACCTGGCGGTTCGTCAATCACCTTTGCTGAGGTGACCGACGCTGCTGGACTCGACCTCCCGTTGCAGGGGCTGATGGGGCATGGCGGCGCCTGGGGAGATGTCGATGGTGATGGCGATCTCGATCTGTACGTGGGCGGGTTTGCTGACCGACCTGATGCGGAGTACGCCCCAGCCGACGGCCCGGTCGGCAGTATGCTGCTGCTGAATGACAAGGCACGTTTTCGCGTCAGTCCGCATCCCGACGTAATGTATGCCCGCACGAGCGGGGCGGTGTTCGCCGATCTCGACAACGATGGTGATCTGGACCTGTATGTCGCGAACAACGCCAAGCCGGGCGGCAAGCCGTCAGATCGCGGGGAGCGGCAGCAACGCGCGAAACCACAGCGTTCAGTACTGTATCGCAACGATGGTGGCCAACTTATCGACGTCAGCCAGGAGAGCGGAGCATGTCCCGAGGCATTGCATACCGCCCGCAATGTCGGCGTCTTCGACTACAACAACGATGGACTGCTGGATCTACTGCTGATTGAAGACCGATTTCGCAAAGATCCACGTTCGGTACTGCTGAAGAATTGTGGCGACATGCGATTCGACGATGTGACCGCGGCGGCCGGATTGCCCAACGATCTGTTTGGCCTGGGGCATGCGGTCGCCGATCTCAATGAAGATGGTCGGCCCGACTTCATTGTCGGCCACAGCAATCGGTTATTCCTTTCGCAAGGAACTGATCGTTATGTGGAGCCGGAATCGCTCCAGTCGCTGTTCGCGTGGGAACCACTGCATGGCGAAGACTGGCCATGCGGAGCCGCGTTCGGGGACTTGAACAATGACGGTCTGCTCGATCTGGTGCTCAGCATTCACTGTGAAACAGCACGCAACAAGGTATACCTGAACCGCGGGCTGCAACAGGGGATCCCGCAATTTGCCGATGTGACCGAACAGGTCGGCTGGCCCGCATCGGTCCCGGCAAAGTGTCCGCACGTCGAGTTGCACGACTTCGATCACGATGGGGATTTGGACGTCTTTCTCTCAGCTGCATGGCGAACCGAAAGCAGTGTGCAACCATTGATCATGACAAACCTCGGAAGCAGTGACTCCGGACTGCCTCGCTTTAAGGCACCGCGTTCATTTGATTCCCCCATGGTGTATTACCCGGCCGCTCCAGCCGCCGACTTTGATGGCGATGGCGCCGTGGACCTGTTCCTGATCAACTGGTTCTCTGGTGACCGGTGTCATCTCTTGCGAAATACGTCACCGGCAGGAAACTGGCTGACGGTGAGTGTGCGGGGGACATCGTTCAACCGCATGGGGATCGGCTCGCGGATTGAAGTCTTTCGTCCCATCGCCGAGCGTGCTGAGCAAGATCGCACTGGATTCCTCGGCATGCGAGAGTTGCACATCGGCACCGGCTACGCCAGCGGCGGACCGGCCAGCGCCCACTTTGGTTTGGGGTCTGTGGATCGCGTGGATCTCCGCGTGCGGTTCCCCAATGGAGTCGTGCAATGGCGACACGATGTACCCGTCAATCAAGCACTGCTGATTGCCGAGTGACTTGGCACCTCCAACTGCGGACTTCGTTCTCACTGATTCGTACTCCTCCCGCCTGAGCCTTGCCATGCATCCCATTCGAGTCGCCCTGCTGACAGGATTGTGTCTATGCACATCGACGCTCAGAGCGGAACCGGTCTATCCGCCCAGCCTCCCCTACGGACAGCAGCAGTTCACTGTGTCCAGTCCCGAACTGCTGCATGCGACGAGCGAACTCAAACCGGGGACTGTCATCGCGCAAACTCCGCCAAAGGTGACGTTGCGCTACTATCCCGGGCAGGACTATCCTGGACATCCCTGGTCCGTGTGGGGCGACGGCACCATGGTCGGAGACGTGTACTACTCGGCCATCGGCGACCACCTCGCGCCGCAGGGGAATGCGTTTGTCTATCGCTTTGACCTCGCATCCAGTGTGTTCACGCAGGTCGTCAATGTGCGTGAGACGATCCAAATGCCAGAGGGACACTACACGCCCGGAAAGATCCACAGTCGACTCGACCTGGGCGGCGATGGCTGGCTGTACTTCTCGACGCATCGTGGATCGACCCGGGTGACGACCGACGAACATCACTATCAGGGAGACTGGATTCTCAGACATCATCCCGAATCAGGCCGGACCGAGGTGGTCGCCCATGCGCCATTGCCGAGACAATGCCTGCCGACCAGCGTGCTCGACCCCGACCGGCTGATCTTCTATGCCGGGACGGCGGATGGGGATTACAAAGAAAAGCGCGTGCAATTCCTGGCGTACGATGTGAAGAATCGCAACGTACTGTACAGCGATGATGCTGGACCGTATCGCGCGGCGATCTTCGCGAAGTCAACAGGAAAGGTCTATTTCCAGCAGGCAGGAGGGCGCGGGGAAACCTTGCCGCTGGTCAGGTTCGATCCCGAGCATCCAGGTGCGCCTGTCGCGACCAAAGCCAGCGTTGGGTTGCGGGCCTGCACCATCGAGTCGCCCGATTACAAGGTCTACACCGTGGATGGCGACCAGCTGTGGGAGTTTGACACTGCGAGTGAAACGGCCCGCGAACTGGGCGGTTTGATCGTGGGCAATGAAACCTACATCGCGTCGCTCGACATCGATCCTCACACGTGGAGATACCTGTATTTCGTCGCCGGTGCGCACGGCGGGAGCTATCGCGATGGGTCGCCGCTCGTGCAGTACGACTTGCAGACAGGCACGCGCAAAGTGATCTGCTTTCTGCATCCTGCGTTGACCGCACCGACCGGATACACCTGCATGGGAACTTACGGAATGTGCGTTTCCAACGATGGCACGCAGGTCTACATCACCTGGAACGGCAATCAGGGGGGCATGGAGCGGAATAAGCTCAGTTTCAATACCTGCGCGCTGAGTGTGATTGAGATACCGGAATCGGAACGACAGCCGTAATCCGGCCCTGTGCGAACGCGGCGGCGGCGGCTGTGGGTACAACTCACGCGCTGGGATACTTTTTGCTCGCTTGTTGCAGAAAGCGGCGTTCCGCATCGGTCAGCGAGTCCATGCCATGTTGATGCACTTTGTCGAGCAGCGCGTCGACCTGTTGCCGAATCTGTTCCCGTTCCTGTTCTTCCTTCAGTCGTTGCTGTTCTGCTTTGTCGCGCTGGCGGCGCTGATAGGGAGTCAGATCGTCGTCTTCGTCGCCATCGAAGGCACGGTAGCCTTGCGAGAAATCGTATCCCAGGAAGGTGTCGTCGCCGCCACTGTGTTCCCAAGATCCAAACGCCTGACGAAACTGCAGCATGTAGTACTCATGCATGGCAAAGATCATCATCATGAACCCGAAGAAGACGACCGGGGAGAGATCCCACGTCGCGCCGATGATCGTGATCACGATGCACAGAAACAGCCCAAACCAGAGCGTCCCCAGTCGCGCGATCTCGCGCGGTCGATACTGAGCCACCATGACCGTCGCCATCTGACCGCCGTCCAGCGGATAGATCGGCAGCAGGTTCAGCAGCATCAACTTGAAATTGAGCGAGCAGCACAGGACCAGGAAGTCGTTGAGCATGGTCGCTGAAGTCAGATCCAGCGAAGGCAGCATGTAGAGCGAAAACGTGCCGGGGGGCGGACCGTGCATCAACACGGCGGGTAATGCGCACAAGAACAGCAGCAGATTCGAAAGGGGCCCCGCGGTCGGAATGAGGAACTGCGAGTGGAACGTCGGTGCCGGTTGGACAAAGGCCAGTCCCCCCAGCGGCCAGATGAGAATCTCATCTCCGTGCCCGCCCGTTCTGCGGGCGGCGAGAATGTGACAGAACTCGTGGAACAGGATGCTCAGAAACAGCACTAAGGTCGCCGCCAACCCGAGACGCACCCCCAGTCGGACGCACAGAACCACCACCAGCGCCGGGAAGAACAGGCTCAGACGCACGTTGGTTTCAAACCAGCGTCCGAGCGAAAAACCCATCAGGATCGGGTTTTGGCGTATGTCCATCGCGGAGGTTTTCCAAGGACAGGTGAACGCGAGTCTACCTGTCGGTCAAAATGTGCGGCACTTCATCCTACCACCGGACTCAGGCAGGGGCAATTGGCGATTTCCGAACGATCCTGTCCGATTCGATCTGGGAAATCGGGCAGGCAGATTGCGAGGATTTACGGAACTTGTAGGGGCAGGATTGGGTTTACCGTCAGGTTCCACCGTGCCTGCACTGGCAGGTTGTCGACGGAACGATCAGAATGTGAAGGCACCATGCGCGGACAGCTTTCCTCAACTGCGTCGTCCGCGCAGCCCCAAGTAAGGAGCCGACGTTGGACTTATCGAACGACACCCCGGCGACGCATTCCCTGCAGTCATCCACCACGATCAGTTCCGATCTCCCTCGTGTGGCGATCGAAGAGGACGATCCTGCGCCAGTCAAACGGCAGCGGCGACGCAGCACATCGCATCTGAAGCTGGTACCGGAGACGCTCGAACTGCGCGAGTCGATCAAGGTCGCGGCCGAGCGTTATGCTGAGTCGCTCGACAAGTCTCGTCCATTCTCGCGTGACGAACTCGAACGCCACGGGCGCGAGTTTCTCGAATCGATCGATCAACCCGAAGGCTTTCTCGGCTTCGCCATGGTGATGCTCGGGAACTTCTTCTGGAAGCGGCAGTTCCTCGCGACGCCGTTCCATCGTCGTATGCTGCTTCTGCCCCACTGCCTGAAACATGCCGAAGGTTGCCCGGCGGAGTACGATCAGTTTGGCCTCGACTGTGAGAAGTGCGGTGCGTGCTCAATCGCCGATTACAAAGTGCGCGCCGAGCAACTCGGCTACAAGGTGCTGGTGGCCGAAGGTTCGCCGATCGTGTTGCGCATCATCGTCGAAGGGTACGTCGACGGCATTCTTGGCGTGGCCTGCTTGAATGTGCTGGAGAAGGCGATTGATAAGGTGCTCATCGCTGGCGTGCCCTCATACGCCATTCCTTTGCACTCCGGAGACTGCAAAAACACGACGCTCGATGAAGCCTGGGTGTGGGATGTGCTTGAGAAGTACGAACCACTGCCTGAGCCGGAAACGACAAGTTATGTCCCCTTGATGCGTGCGGCGGGTCGGCTCTTCGACGAACACTTTGACCGACTGATTCCCCGGCTGCGCAGCAAGACGGCCGAACAGGCACGTTCGCCCCTCGGACTGACGGAAGATGTTGCCTACGACTGGCTGGCCAATGGTGGCAAGCGGTTCCGGCCGTTCATTACCCTCGCCGCCTACGACGCAGCGACCGGTGGCCGGTTCGTCAGTGCGGGACCTGGCGCTCAAAACGTCGAGTTCAGCGATTCCGTCGGACGCGTAGCGATGGCGATTGAAGCCTTCCACAAGGCGTCGCTCGTCCACGATGACATTCAAGACGACGACCTGTTTCGCTATGGTCGCGAAACACTGCATCGTCAACACGGACTGGGGCCAGCCATCAACATTGGGGACTATCTCATCGGCATGGGGTATCGGCTGATCAACGCCGCTCGTGATGAGTTCGGTCCAGACATTACCTGCGATATTCTCGACAGCATGTCGACCGCACACATTCGTCTGTGCGAAGGGCAAGGTGCCGAAATGGCCTGGAACGACGATCCGGACTGGAACTTCACACCGCTGGATGCCCTCCAGATTTATGCCCTGAAGACATCACCCGCCTTTGAGGCCGCGCTCGATGCCGGTTTTCGTATGGCAGGTAAAGGCGAACTGTACGCCGAACTCGTACCGCAGTTCTGCCGTCAGTTGGGGGTCGGTTTTCAGATCCTCAATGATCTCAAGGATTGGCAGGGAGACAACGACAACAAACTCGTCGCCGGACAGGATGCACTGGCACTCCGGCCCACGGTTCTGCTCGCGCTCGCAATGCAAGGAAGTACCGAAGAAGTGCGTCGTGAGCTTCGCGAGATCTACGAATCTCGCGGTGATGAAGGCCGACGACTACACCGGGCGCGACGTCTGTTTGAACAAGCGGGTGTGTTCACCAAGGCCGAAGCGCTCATCGACAAGTCCCGCGCCAGAGCGGAAGCGCTGGCGGATGAAGTCGAATGCGAAACCGTGCGGCAGCTGCTGTACTTCCTGGTCGATACTGTGCTCGCTCCAGAGATTGAAGAACCAGAAATGCAGCCTGAAGATCATGGGTTGATGCTCTCACTGCCGGTGGTCGGTTGAGCGCGCTGCACCAACTGATCACGGCAAATGTCAGCAATCAACCCCGCCGCATCGCTTCACTGCCTCTAACCTCTCATCTCTAACCTCTCAACTCCCTCCTGGCCCCCTGGACTGATGGCCCGACTGACGTTTCTAGGTCACTCCTGTTTTGAAATCGTGACCGATGAGCACACGCTGCTGATCGACCCGTTCCTCACCGGAAATCCTGTCGCGAATCGCACCGCAGACGACTGCTCGCCAGATTTCATTCTGCTCACGCATGGGCATGCGGACCATGTGGGTGATGCCGTCGCCATAGCGCAACGAACCGGGGCCACGGTGCTCGCCAACTATGAAATCTCCGAATGGCTCACTCGGCAGGGAGTGAAGTCGCATGGCATGCAGATGGGGGGCGAGTTCTCATTCCCGTTTGGCCGCGTGAAGATGACGATTGCGTTTCACGGATCGCAATTGCCGGACGGTTCTGAAGGAGGCAATCCGGCAGGCTTCCTGATCAAATTGCCCACTGGCACAATCTATCACGCTGGGGACACTGCTCTGTTCTCCGACATGCGTCTTTACGGTGAAGAAGGAATTGACGTGGCCATTCTGCCGATTGGCGACAACTACACGATGGGTCCGGGCGATGCGGTCAGGGCGACGAAGTTTCTCGAACCTCGTCAGGTGGTGCCGTGTCATTTCAATACGTGGCCGCCAATTGCTCAGGACGCTCAGGCATGGGCGCATGAGGTTCGCACGCAAACAACCGCCGAACCAGTCGTGCTGGCGGTGGGTGATTCGCTGGAACTCTCCTCGTGAAGTGATGTCTTTCCGCCAACCTGAGGCGGCATTCTCTGGCGGTGTTGGCCGCGACTGGTCCAGCAGTCGATCTGTTCCCAGTGCATTCAAAGCTCATCCATGAACGTTGACAATCTGCCCCTGAAATCAATTGTCCACGATGGGATGACCATCGAGGGATACTCGCGCGCGGCGGTGCAGACGTATTGGCGGATTCCCGAACTCAAGCTTGGGTTCGACATGGGGGGCAGCCCCTGGTCGTTCATGGGAACGCAGACGTTTTTCATCACGCACGCCCATCTGGACCACATGGCGGCGCTCCCATCGTACGTGGCGCGGCGACGCATGATGAAAATGGACCCGCCGACGATCTATCTGCCTGCGCAGGCCGTCGATCCTGTCGATCGGATGCTCAAATCGTGGCACAAGCTCGACCGAGGGCGCATGGCGGTCAATCTGGTGGGGGTGACGCCCGGCGAAGAATATGAACTCTCGCGCGAACATGTCGTGACCGCGTACCCAACAAAGCACACGGTCCCCTCGGTGGGCTACATCGTGTGGGAACGACGCAAAAAGCTCAAAGCCGAACTCCAGGGACTGCCGCAGGACAAAATTCGCGACATTCGCCTTTCAGGCGAGGAGGTCAGCGAAGAATTCCGCGTGCCGCTGGTCAGTTACACCGGCGACACTGCGCCGCAGGGTCTCGATGCCGATCCGGCGAATTATCTCGCGAAGGTGCTGATCACGGAAATGACCTTCTTCCGGCCCGAACACCGCAAGGAAAAGATCCACAAATTCGGGCACATGCATCTCGACGACATCCTAGCACGCGCCGATCGGTTCCAGAACGATCGCATCATCCTGGGCCACTTCAGCACCCGCTGTCACGATGCACAAGTTCGCAAGGCGATCGAGCGGCGGGTCCCTGAGCCGCTGCGGTCGAAGATCGAGCTGTGGATCGACGACACGCTGACCGGCCCGTAGCGGACATCGCCGCTGCTGACTCGCTTCAACCTTGCCTCACCGGATGTAGAGAAACTCCTTGAAGTTGATCAACGCCATCGCAAGATCCTGCCATGCGCGGTTCGGATCATCGCTGCGGTCAGCCTCGCTGTAACCCGCGAGTTGTGCCTGCAGCGACAGTGCCTGTCGCTGAAGTCGCTCGCGCTCGGCCAACTCATCTGGTGTCATCGCAGCGGCGAGTTGGCTCGGGCTGATGTACCGAGGATCGCCACTGGCGGATGCGGCAACTTCATCGCTTGTGAGAGCACGGTCATACAGTCGCGCCTGGGTGATGCGGCCTTTGAGGAAACGATTACCCGTTGGTGGCGAATGTCGTAGACCGAACAGCACCACACTCCCACCCGCCGCGAACTTCTTCGGACCATCAGATTGATAGGGCTGACCGTACGGTTGTCCGTTCCGGTAAGCCGTGATCGTCCCGTCTGCGGCGTAGGTGATCGCAATGTGGACGGGATTCTCACTCGCCTCAGTCTCGTTCGTCCCCTGAAACGGCTTGGTGCGTCGAAAGTTGTTGCTGCCGGAAAGCCATTGCGCCGGCGCCTGTTCGGCGAAGACGATGGAATCAAACGTCACGCCATCGGCCGTCTGTACGGTCATCACGCCACCAGCACGTTGATTGAGATCGTCAAGCTGCACCCAGGCTTCCAGCGTCTTGGCTTGCAGGAGCTTCGTCAGCGGCTGAGTGACCATTTGTGAACTGCCATCGAGCACGAGCGCGCCATCTTCAATGCGGGCGTTCCCCTGCAACGTCCCATGCAGTTCACCGACAGCATCACGGGCATCGTCGTCAAAGTCCCACCGCGCGATTGGTTTGAGATCAATCGACATCGGTGCCGCAGAATCGAGCATGCGCGCTGTGAGAATTCGTTCACGCACTGGCTGCTGAAGCCCGTCGAACGATTCGCGTACCTCGTGCAGTTCACCTTCGATTCGCTGCATCTCGTTGCGAACTGCTTCGCGGCTTCGTTCTGTCGACGTGAGATACGACTGCAACGCGGCATGTTCGTGCTCTGTTGGCCGTCGACCAAACGCGACCGAAAACATCTGGGCAACACGCTCTGCGACGTCGCCGGTCTCCTGCGTCTGCCGTACCCAGCGACCAGCGAGTTCGATCAGGAACGGGTCGTTGAGTAGCGAGAGCGACTGGGCCGGAACGTTGGTCACATCGCGACGTCCAACCGTACTGAAGGGGACCGGCGCGTCGAAGGTCGTCAACAACTCCGGCATGTTGTTCCGACGGATGTTCAGATAGATACTCCGCCGCGGACTGTTATCTCCGACCGGCGGACCATGCAGCGTGCGATCAAGTTGACCGGTCGTCACAAGGAGTGAATCGCGAATTGCTTCCGCTTCGAGTCGGCGCACTGGCCAGTGTGATAGCCACTGATTGTCAGGGTCTGCCCGCAGTGCCAACTCCGATGCCGTCACGCTTTGCCGGAAGGCGTGCGAGGTCACCAGTAGTCGCAGCATTTGCTTGAACGAATACTGCTGTGGACCCGCAGATTGAAATTGCGTTGCGAGCCAGTCGAGCAACTCTGGATGGGTTGGTTCGCGCCCCATGCTGCCAAAGTTGTCTGGCGTCGCAACGATGCCGCGCCCAAAGACATGATGCCACAAGCGGTTCACGAGCACGCGACTCAGGAGCGGATTCTGGGGATCGAGCAAACTCTGAGCGAGAGACAGTCGACCGCTGCTGTTCGTCGCGTAGGGGGCTGCATCGAATGCTTCCAGGAATCGGCGCGGAACAGCCTCGCTTGGCTGGCGATGGTCACCACGCACGAATAGCGGTTGATCGAATGGATCGCCTTCCACGATCCCAGGAGCGCGAGTGGGGACCCGGATCTGGGCTTCGAGTTGGCGGTACTGCTCAATCAGCGGTCGCACAGAATCCAACTCGGCGAGCGTCACCGGCAACAAGCTATTGCGTACGAAGTGCCGCAGAAACAGCACCTGCTGATCGGTCATCTGTTGTTCACCGAACGCGGCCACTGCGGCGGTGAGTGCTGTTGTGTATCCAGCAAGCAATTCGTCGGCAGACTGCGGCGCATCCAATTCCAGCAGCCAGTGATTGAACTCCGCTGGTTCATCTGCTGGTGGCTGCTGGCCATCGTTGACGAATACAACTTCCGTCACACCGAACCAACTGCGTTCGGTACCGGTCGACAGCTCCACTGCCTGATCAGCTGCGGTTGAGAATTCAAGGTGCCCTTCATCTCCCTGCCAGTAGTCGAGGTTCCATTTCTGCCAGGCAAGCTTGCCGCCGTTGAGATTCGCGACCGGGTAGACTGTGCCGCGGCGAGGATAGTTTTGCACCACGTAGCGTGATCGGGCCTCGCCATCTCCCAGCGTTCGGACGTAAACCTCGTGCATGTCGAATTTGAATCGCGGCGACGAAAAATGTCCGCTGTGTCGCGTCGAGAGCAATCCGGAATAAGCCCCACTGGGTAAGATGCCATCAATCGCGACCTCCCCATCGGGGCGAATGAGAAACTCGCCGCCCGCTGCCGGTTGGTCATCGAGCATGCCGGACCCATGCCGCGTCCAGGCGCTTGCGTCGTCGGTCTTGCCCAGCACCCATCGCCGCTGTCGATCGCTCAGCCGTTGCTGACTCTGCTCCATCACCTCGCTTAGCTCTTGCCACTTGCTTGCGAACTCATCACCACTGAGACCGCGCAGTTCACGCCATGCGTGCAGAGGATGCGTCGGTGCTTTCGCCTCATCAATCAATGTTCCCCAGCGACCATCGCCTGTTCGCAGCCCTGCGATGACATCCGGGATCTCGCTCGCCCAGACTGCCGCCAGTTCGCGACGGATCGACTGTTTCAGTTCGACGAGTTCCTGCCGATGCAGTTGCTGTCGCTCAGGACTGTCGATCGTGATCGTTGCCGGTCGACAACTCCCCAGGATGCCGAACAGGGCGTAGTAATCTGTCTGACTGATTGCATCGAACTTGTGGTTGTGACACCGGGCGCACGAAACCGTCAGTCCGAGCAACGCTTTGGTGAGCACATCAATCTGGTTGTCGGTGAACCGAACCTTCTCATCGAGTGCGTCGGTCGGTGCAAACCCATGCTGCACGAACCGGTACTGAGCAATGCCAATCAGCGATTCGTTCAGTCCCAGTACGTGGTTGATGCGTGGCTCGGTGAGCAGGTCACCAGCGACATGCTCGCGAATGAGTTGATCGTAAGGCACATCGGCGTTGATCGCTCGAATCAGATAGTCGCGATACTGCCACGCAAAGGGGATTGCCGGATCGCCTTCGCTGCCATGCGTCTCGGCATAGCGGAACCAGTCCATCCAGTGCCGCGCCCAACGCTCACCGAAGTGGGGCGAGGCGAGCATGCGATCAACGAGCCGCTCATACGCGTCAGGGGTGTCATCGGGGACGAAGGCTGCGATCTCTTCTGGACTGGGAGGGAGTCCGAGCAGGACTTGGCTCAGCCGTCGAATGAGGGTTGCCCGGTCAGCTTCTGCGGCGGGCTCCAGTCCGTGCTCATGCATCTTTTGGCGCAGGAACTGATCGACAGGATGCGCCGCTGCTGACCAGTTGCCTCCAGTGGGGATTGCAGGATCGGTGATCGGTTGCAGGCTCCACCATTGCTTGCGACGGTCCATGACCGCGTCCCAGGATGTCGCCGCAGCCAGTTCTTCGGGTCGCGGCGGATGATCGCGAGGATCGACTGCGCCGTCTCGGATCCAGCGCTCGAAGTTGGCAATGATATTGGCGCTGAGTTTGCTGCCCCCCTGGGGCATCTCCTGCCCCTCGACTTCATGCCGCAGGATTTTGATCAACAAGCTCTCTTGTGGCTTGCCGACAACCAACAGTGGCCCACTTTCGCCCCCCTTGAGCAATGCGGCACGATGATCCATAGAGAGCCCGCCTTCGGCCGTCCCGCCACTGTTGTGACACTCGTAGCAATGCTGGACGAGAATCGGGCGGATGTTGCTCTCGAAGAATTCAAGTTGCTGCGGAGTCGGTTCGACTGCGATCGTCAGGCACGGTGTTAGTGCCATGATCGCTGCGGTGAACAGGCATCGCATGCTTGTCCTCGAAAACATCAGGAAGCGTTGCATCAATACTCTCACGATCCCGGTCTCAATTAGATGGCCAACTGGTAGTTTCGATGGACATTTGCTTTCAAGGATTCACCGCACGTGTCATCGCTAACAGCAAGTCCTTGCCAGTCGCGCCCTGCATACAACGGTGGATCGCGGAGCGATCCACGACTATGGGGCATGCCTTAGATTACGTTCCACTCCCCGCGCGGTTCGCGCCAGCGCAGGGCATTCGCTTCATCGTCGTTTGCAAACTCTTCCCGGGCCGGATCCCAGTGCAGTGTGCGCTGCAGTCGATAGGCCAGGTTGCCGAGGTGACACACCGACGCCGAACGGTGCCCGATTTCCGCCGTGCAGATCGGCTGCTCGCGCGACCGAATACAGTCCAGCCAATTACGATGATGATTCTCACTGAAGTACACGCGCGGTGCATCCTCTGGCAGTGGTTCATCCAGAATGGAACCCGGTTCCGACATGATACGGCCCCGGTCGACGTACAGGATTCCCTTGGTCCCCACAAACGTGCAACCGCCGGGGCCACCGTGAATCATGGTCATGCCATTGGCGTAGGTGAAGCGCGCACCGGTCGTCTGACCTTCTGCGGGTGCTTCAATGCAGACGGGACCGGAGTCGTCCATGCCGAGCGCCCATTGCGCAATGTCGAAATGATGGGCGCCCATATCGGCGAGTCCCCCACCGGCGTACTCCTGGTAGTTCCTCCACGCCGGGAAGTGATTGTGAATCCCCTTCGGACAGAGGATCTCGTTGTAAGGTCGCTCCGGTGCCGGACCGAGCCACATGTTCCAGTCGGTTCCGGAAGGCGTTTCCTGCGCAGCGAGATCGCACTCCACCGCCGGTGCCCCCACTCCAATGTTGACCGAGAGCACCTGTCCGATGCGTCCATTGCGAATCAGATCAGCTGCGACGCGGAACTTGCCGCCGAACTCACTCCGTTGCTGACTACCGGTCTGAAAGATAATCCCATGTTCTGCCACCGCTTCGACCAGCTTACGTCCTTCAACGATGTTATGGGTCAGTGGCTTCTCGCAGTACACATCTTTGCCCGCTTTGGCCGCCAGAATACAGGGAATGGCATGCCAGTGATCTGGGGTGGCGATGAGCACGGCATCGATGTCGTCGCGGGCGAGCAGTTCGCGGAAATCTTTGTAGGCCGCACACTGCTTGCGGTCTCCCCCTTTGTTGCGGTTGGCGTAACGCTCGTTGACGATCCGTTGGGCATCGTCGAGCCGCTCCTGCACGACATCGCACACCGCAACCACTTCGATGTCGTCGTAGCCGACGAACCGTGTCAGATGCCCACGCCCCATCTTCCCGACACCAATGAACCCCACTGTCAATTTGGCGGAGGGGGCATCGTCGCCACGCACAGCCGATGTGATGATCGTCGGCGCCAGGAAAGCTCCAGCAGCAGTGGTCGTGAGAAAGCGACGGCGCGTTTGTGTGGGAAACATGGTCAGTCCTCATCGGGAAACGGGGGAGGGGAGTCCGGTGAGGGTAAACTTCCGTCCTTCATTTCGACAAGGGTTGGTAAGAACCTGCCGAACCGCTGAATCTGCTTGTGAGAGGTTCCCTGAGCAGATGCGGCAATGCGGGATTGGTTGCTGCCCAGCCGCATGGTGTTTTCTCGCCTTCG
>JAGQQB010000329.1 GCA_020426425.1 Planctomycetaceae bacterium
CATGGCTGCGGTTTCGTTCACCGTTCAGTGCATGTGCAACCAATAGCTCAGCAAAGCCACTCTCGTCACGGATTTCGTACTGCTTCAACTCTCGCCGAATTCGTGCCAACTCCGAAAGCAATGACCTGATTGACATAGAACGGGCCGCTGTACCTAACCCACTTGCGGTTCAACTACCACCAAATTCAGTAACACATAAAAACGCCCCCTACACCAACTCCGCAATCGGTGTTCCCTCACTCAGCACAGGGTGCGGTCGGTTGGCCGCGTCGTAGAAGACGTGGCGGTAGTCGACGCCGAGGACATGGTACATCGTCGAGAGGACGCAGCCGGGGGTGTAGGGTTTGCTGATGGGGTACTCGGCCTTCGAGTCGGTCTCGCCAATCGCCTGCCCCATCTTCAGGCCGCCGCCTGCCATCAGGACAGACATTGCGCCGGGCCAGTGGTCGCGACCAGCACCGCCATTGATGCGCGGCGTCCGACCAAATTCACCGAATGCAATCACCAGCACATCGTCGGCCAGGCCCCGCTCGGCCAGATCGCTGACCAGGGTGGCCACCGCGCGATCGTACTTGGGGAGCAAATTATCTTTGAGCTGTTTGAAGTTGTCGCCGTGCGTATCCCAGCCGCCGCCAGCCTGAATGGTGATGTACGTGACTCCAGCCTCAACCAGTCGCCGGGCGAGCAGACAGCTTTGCCCAAGATCATTACGACCATAGCGTTCCCGCAATGCGGCATCTTCGGCCTGAATGTCGAACGCCTTGAGGGCTTTGTCGTTCGTGACCATGTCCAGCCCTTGCGTGTAGAACTTGTCGATCTCACGCATGTCCCCTTGCGTGTCGAGGTCGCGGCGGACGTTGTCGAGCTTGCCCATCAGGCTGCGGCGATTCTCCAACCGCGCGAGGTCGACACGCCCCGGCAACCGTAGATTGCGAACCTGAAAACCATCGTTGTTCGGATCGCTCTCCGGCGCGAACGGATTGTACGACGCCCCCAGATACGCCGCCTTGCCGAGTCCCAGCGAGTTGGGGAGATTCACGTACGCCGGCAGTTCCGGATCGTTCGCTCCCTGCATGCGTGACACCACCGAGCCGCAGGCTGGAAATATGTTCGTGTTCACTTCAATCGTCGGCTGCCAGCCAGTGAGCATCCATTGCGAGCCCATCCCGTGACCAGCGTTGGTGTGAAACGCCGACCGAACGATGGCCAGCTTGTCCATCACCTGCGCCTGCATGGGCAGATGTTCGCTGATGACAATGCCGTCGACGTTGGTCGGGATCGGCCGGAACTCACCCCGATACTCCGCCGGTGCGGAGGGTTTGAGGTCGTACATGTCGAGATGACTCGGCCCACCAGCCTGCCAGATTTGAATGACCGCCTTGCGCGGCCGCTCTGACGAAGTCCCTGCTGCCGCCTGTGCCGCCGCCCAATGAGCCAGCGAGACACCGCCAAACGCCAACGAACCGATCCGCAGGAAATTACGACGACTCACGCCATCGCATGCGCGAACCGAAGCGGCGGAGAGTTCCAACATAGCAGCACCCCAGGGTGGGACAGGTTGCCGACCATTGTGGCCAGCAGGCAGGAGGAGCGTAACATAAATAATCGGGGATATGTCTGGGAAGAGATGACGATTCGTGAGGATCGGTTTGCGGGAAGCCCGTCGCATCATGCGGACGTGATACTGTCGGCACAATCGTTACGAGTAGTGGGTGGAGGGTTGAGCGAGTGAGGTGCGATTCGTGAGATCCGCACCGCAGCCTGTATCGACGAGGCAAGACGACACGACAGGTGGAGGCATGGCAAACGATCTGCTGCCGTCGACTTGACGTGACCCGTCTTTGACGACAAACTCGTACAGTTGTACGCATTATACACTGGCGACCAATCGAGCCACCCTCTGCCCCGCACCGTTGGCAGCCACAGACTGCTCCCAGGTTCATCCTCCGTTCAGCAACACAGGAAAGACACCCCATGACCAACTTCCTCCTCCTCGCCGATAATGATGCCGCAAATGAATGGCTGAAGGACAACCCTGCGGTGCTTGGTGGCATCGCGATTCTTATCGGCTTGATGCTGCTGGCCTTCGGCGGCAACTCGATCATGACCGGCAAGGCCCGGACCAAGTGGGGCATTGAACTGACCGGCCTCATGGCGCGCCTGCACGGCGGCTTCCTGGCAGTCGTCGGCCTGGCCGCCATGACGTTCGGCCTGTTCAAGGTCTTCGGAGGGTGAAGAAGGTTGAGGGTTGAGGGTGGAGCGATCGCTGGACGAGCCCCGTGCCTGCGGCTACCCACTCCCCACTACCCACATTGACATTCCGCCTAACATCCGGCAACACTGCGGGCAACGTGCGGCTTGCCAGGTAGGCGGTCGTGCTCATGGACGAAGAACTTGAAGGATAAGACACAATGCGACGGATTCTTTCGGTGGGTATGCTGACACTGCTGACAGGGTTGGCAAGCATCGCGCCGGCGATGGCACAGGAGAACCCTCTGGAATTCTTTCCGGAGACAACCGCACTCATCCTGCGGCTCAAGCAGCCAGATCGCACGCTGGAGAAGGCGGCTCAACTGGCGGAAGCGGTTCAACCGGGGACTGGTGCGTTTGTCGATCAGGGGATGAACTTCCTGGGCGACGCCATCTCAAACGCTGGTTTGACCGGCGTGGATCACACCAAGGACTGGTACGTCGGCGTCGTCCTGGCCGAGGCTGGTCAGCCGGTACCCGTCTTCGCGATCCCCGCGACCGACACGGCGGCACTGGTCGATGCCGTCGACGACGACATGAACACCGCTATCCACGGCAACTGGGTGCTGTACACCGAGAAGCCGGGTGAACTGCCGGCCGCTTCTGATGCGAACATCACGAGTTTGCTTGGTGGGCAGACCGCCGAGTATTTCCAGGGGGGCGATGTGGCCCTCTTCGTGAACGCGAAGCATCTGACCAAGATCTATGCAGACGAAATCGAAGGCTACAAGGAGCAGGCGAACGAAGGGCTCGATAACCTGCGTTTCAACGCACCTCCCGGGGCCAACATGGAACCGGCCATTCAGATGTACTCGCTGATGGCCGACTACTTTTTCCGTGGCCTGGATGACACGACATCGCTAACCATTGCCATGAATCTGGGCAAGGAAGGGGTGCAATTCGAAGACTACCTCGTTTTTGAAGAAGGCAGCGCCGCCGCAGGGTTCCTGGAACGACATCCTCCTGTCTCACTGGGACTAATGGAGAAGCTTCCCCGCAACCAGCAGGCATACTACGGCTTTGGAGGGAACCTGCAGCGGTTCATGGAAGTCACCCTGCAGATGAACACCGCCGCTCAGACCGATCCAGACAAGCGGAAGGAACTGGAGGGGAAGATCGAGGAGATCATTGGTCAACTCAAAGACGTTGGTCTCAGCGAAGTGGCCGCCTCACTCGAATTGGGCGGCAAGCAGTTCCTGGGAGCGGCCACCTTGATGCAGTGCGCCTCTGATCCCAAGGCGGTGATGCGTGAGATGCAATCCTTGGGGGCGCTCGCTTCGAACCAGGGACTCAAGCAATCGGTCGAGATCCAGGAAGACGCCGGAAAAATCGGTGAGCAGCCGTTCGACATCGTGACGGTGAAGCAGGAATTCTCACAAGAGATCGATCCCACCGGCATGCAGCAGAAGATGATGGAACAGATCTTTGGGGCCGATGGCATGCGGTCACATGTGATGTATAAGGACAACCTTGTGTTGACCGCACTCGGCGAACAAGCCGCGCTCGAATCGCTCGTGAAGCGTTCGGAAAGCAGCAGTGGCAATGGTGTAGCAGACTTGCGTGGCAAACTGCCAGAACGGTCCAACGCCATGGTGCTGATTGATCTGCCCATCACCGCCGGCCAATTCCTGAAACTGGTCGCCAACACCGGTCAAATACCGATTCAACTCGACGCCAGCATGATTGAGAGTCTGAATCTGCAGCAGTCGTACATCGGCTTCGCCGTGGCGACTGAGCCACAAGCGATTCGTTGCCGCACGGAGATCCCGATCGAACAGATCCAAGGCTGCGTCAAACTTGGCCTGATGCTCGGAGCCATGGCCCAGCAGGCGCGCGGAGGGGGCGGGTTTTAGGGCAGCTCGTCGTATGGTGCTCAATACGGATCAAGCACGAAATCCGAAGCTCGAAATCCGAAACAAATTCAAAACCCGAAGGACCAAAACGGTCGACGGCGATCCCCCGAACCGATGTCCTCACGATTGATGTTTCGAACATTCTGATTTCTGATTTGTTTCGGATTTCGTGCTTCGGATTTCACCGCT
>JAGQQB010000330.1 GCA_020426425.1 Planctomycetaceae bacterium
AGGTAGCCTTCGGCCGCGAAAGTCCGAAATAGGATTACGGCGAGCGCAAGCAGCACCATCGATTCCGACAACTGTCGGAACACCCCCGGTGGTGGCGCGTCGAAAGAATGCGCAGAATTCCGCATAACAAATGTTCAGCGGCAAAAGCGGCATGCACGTGAGACCTGTTCCGATTGTATCGGCTGTGTGGGTTGAATGGAATTTGGAAAATACGCAGATTGCAACGGTTCTGTGGGTTCGTAGCCCGGTCTGGAATCGACGAAGCTCCTTCGAAAAGTCCACAAGCCCCTTGATTAACACCACTTACAAAAATGACGTGGTGAAATCGCCGCTGGTGCCGGAGCGATGTCGGGCTATCTGCGGGCAGACCCGCGATGTGGGGCGTGAGACGCAGCGCGCTGTGCCGCAATAAGATGACGATGCGGGAGTCCGAACCGGGCAGGATCAGCTGGCAGGTTCAGCCAGCGACGGAAGCCTCGATCCGTGGGGGCGTAAATGGCGGACCACTGCGGTGATTGAGCGAAACAGGATCGCCGCCACATCACCGTCATTTGTATGCGCGGGCACTATGAGAATACAGGCACCGTTGGTGTCGACCGATCGGAGAAGGCACCTCGTACGCAGCGCAGCTCACTCTTCGTCCGGCACGAACATGTCGCCGGTGATCGGAATCCGATCGACGGGTGGGACTGGATCGACGAATTGGTCGACCAGAATGGACAGGTGCGCGGCGGCCAAGGGACGCGCGGACGAGTTGGGGTGGTTCTCCAGAAGTCGCTCGAACTCCGTGACCGACCTCTCAGGGAATCCAGCTTCAAGTTCGAGCGACGCAAGTTCCAGCTGAGTTTGATCCCATTTCGCGTGGTATTGTGTTTCGAGTCCCAGGGCCAAAGCCACGGTGAGTGCCGGAGAAATATCAAGTTCGTTGGCGGGCATGCTCGAAACAGATGGCGACTCCAGCAACGACCGCAATGCCGATCGTGACTGGGCGCTGGCGGCACGGCGCAACAGGTCGATCGCGCGATTCAGATCCAGCGCCGCCAGGTTCGCTTGCGCAGTCTGTCGGCACCATTGCTGGAACATGGGCAACTGCTGCGGCGGGAGGCGATCGTTCGGGAAGTAGCGTTCCATCGCTTCGAGCGAGTCGCGGGCCTCTTCGGCACGACCCGCCGAGAGCATCAACCCGGAATAGAGCATCGACAGATCGGGATTTTGGGCGACGATCGTCTTGTCCCGCTCAATGACTTCGAGGGCGATTCCGGGGCAACGATTACCGATCGCAACTGCAACCAACTGTTGCATCGACTCGCCTTGTCCGCGCATCTCCTCAACCTTGTCCCGCACTTCGCCGACGAGTTTCTCCAAATCGCTCAGGATCGATTCATTGTTCGTTTGCTCCTGCAACCCCGCCGGTTCCGACAGCGGCAACAACGTTAATGAGCCATGCTCATCGCGGAATTGAGTCAGCGACTCCAGTGCGAGGTCGAGTTGCTGTGTACTGAGCTGCAGCATCATCAGGTGGTATAAGTCTTCGACGGAACCAGACGCCTGATAGGCATGATATCCCGCCGCCAGTGCCTGTGTGGATCGCAACTGAGCCTGGAACTGCACACCTTGCGATTCCGCGAGCACCTGTTCCAGCTGACCGAGCGCCGCATAGCCTTCGCGCAGCACTCGGTAGGCGACAGGATCGTTGGGCGACTCCTGCAATCCCCGGCGGGCGTACCGGAGCGATGCTTCGGTGAGTCCCAGCACCTGCGGCAGCGGGAGCCGGTTGCTCAGCCCTGCGCGGAGCGTATTGTAGTGAGCGGCGAGCTGAACGAAGTTGTTGGTGCGGGAGCGTCGCTGCATCAACCAGCGATCATAGGTCGAGGGGCGTGTTGGCCATGTGGGGCCACCATCGGCGAGTGAATCCTGGTTCGGCTCACGCACACCGGTCTTCAGAAAGGCCGGAAGCTGATGTTCTTGGGCGAAGGCGAGCGCATCTGGGTCATTCAGTTCCGGCGGATACAACACCGCCCCGGTCGCGGAGAGTCCGCTGAGACGCCAGCCGGTCAGCAATAGATCGAAGAATGTACTGTAGTCGGGAACATCTCCCCACATGCGGGGCATGACCGCGTAGGTTGCAAACTCCTTGAGCCCCGCTTGCCAAACGTCGGGCTTCCCACTGCCCAGGAGCGTCGAACGCTCGGTACGCATCGCGGTACGGATCGCCCGATGGTCGTCCAGAAGATTCCTACCCCCGCTGGAGTAGAGCGCGAGCCGACTGTCGACATATGGCTGCTGTCCAAGCCAGATGAGCAAATCGCCCTGATCGAGCCGCAAGGGGAACACACGGTCTTCGTAAACGTTGTCGAGCAATGACTGCACGCCCGCTGCCCGGTCCTGCCAGCGGGGGTCGAGGCCCATGCCAATACGCCGACCATCGGGGCCCATGAGCCAACCATTGATGGCGGCATACGCAACGACAAACATGCCCAGCACGGTGACCGCTCGCCCAGCGCGGCCAAAGAAGATGCTGCCAGCATCGATCCGAAACTCCTGCGAACACGTGTGACGGAACCAGTCCTGACCATTCAGGATCGCCACGACCGCGTTGACCACCGCCGCACAGGCGAACATCTCCGCCGACCACAAGCCGCACAGGTTCACGAGCAGCCAACCACACAGCCAGCCAAAGTGCAGTCGAGAGATGTTCATCAGCTGAGTGATGATCGCCAGGATCAGCAGGGTGAGTCCCAAATAGGCGAACAAATCGAGACGCTGCCAGAACTCGGGATCGAGCAGACCATGGATCAACCAGCGCGATCCAAACTCATTGACCTCGCCATACGTCTTCAACTCGGGAGCAACCACGAACAAACGCGTGTACGGCGCCAGGAGCACATGGTAGTGCCAGGGATGAAGGAGTGCGGCGATTACGCCCACACCCCAGAGTTTCAGTCGATCAGTCGCGGTCAACAACACAGCGTCGGTCGAGGACGCTTGCGGTGGTTTCACGACTGATCCCAGCATCCAGCCAGTCAGCAGCAACAACCCCAGAAAGGCGCGAGGATCACTATTGCTCCACAGGCACATCAACAGCGGAAGTTGCCACATCAAGCGTGCTGAGGAGTGTTGATCGGCGCGGAACAACAACCAGCACAGCAGCGCGAGCCCCAGGAGCGTTACGCTCCCTTGTCCCGGTTGCAGGATCGGAAATAGAGTGAGCGCGGTGAGCACCAGACAAATCGATGCCCACCAGGTCGTGACTTTGGGAAACGAGAGTTGGTTGAGCTGACGAAACGCAAAGCCGGTGCAGAGGACGCAGCACAGCGTCAACGCCCAGAGTCCGGCCTTGCTCAGTCCCCCCAGCACGATGTCAGCCAGCCAGCCAAGGTTAACCCAGGTCTGCCCAGCGGCCGATGCCGAAAAGGGATCGGCACGCGGCGGCAGCACCCCGTGCGTGAGCATGTATTCACCGCTTCGCACCTGAACCAGAACTGACGTCTCGGTGATAACGGTCCAACTGAGGAGCACCGCGATCAATAGCGCCGCCCAACGGAGCATCACGTCACCGCGCAGACACTCGTCCTCGATGTACTCAGGTGTTAGCTCCTCTTCCTCAGGCAGAGGATCATGATCTTCCACGGCCGGAGCAGATGGAGCCTGTGCGTCCGTCCCAGCGGCCGGAGCGGCAGGAGCATCGCCAGTTGCCGCAGCGGCATCAGCGTCATTGGTCGACTGAGCGGCATCTGTCGGCGCAGCCGAATCCTCGTCGTTGAGAGGCTTCTCAGGAGAGGTCATGAGTGGCAGTCCAGGTACGGAATGAAGGGAATGAATCGAGCATCGCTCAGGATGAAATTCTGTGGGCAGTGACGCACTGCACCAGTGTCGCACGATTCTCCGAATCGTGCCGAGTCCAATGGCGGCGACATCTGGCAACCAGCAGTCCGTCGATCACATGTGGCTCACCACCAACTCGGAGGGTTGGGTGCCACTTGCGGGCACTGATAGACCAGTTCGTCCATCGCACTCGAAGGACGATTATGGACCAATCACCGATACATCCGCAAACGCGGCATAGATCGCGAACACCACCAGCACCAATCCCAAACCGACAAACCAGGCGGGCTTCCAGGGGGTGAGGTCGACCGCGCCGGAGGGTTGCTGTACATAGGGAGTTTCGCGTGGCTTCACTACCCCAATCAGCAACATCAGCAAGATGGTGGAAACGAAGACCGCTCCCAGGAAGTGGAAGTTGTGCATCATGCCGTCGACCGCCGCCTTGGCTGGTGGGACGAAATACT
>JAGQQB010000331.1 GCA_020426425.1 Planctomycetaceae bacterium
AAATGCCGCAGATGGATGAGGCGACCTTGGTGTCGCTGATGAAGCTGCAGGAAACGCTGCACTGGGGGGTTGGGCGCGATCGGAAGCTCGCTTCGATTGGTGTCTACGATCTCGACACGCTGACTGGACCGATCCACTACACGACGATTGATCCTGACAACGATCCCTTCGTTCCGCTGGGAATGCCGGGCAAGACGATGTCCGGGCGGCAGGTCCTCGAAGAGCATCCTAAGGGAGTCGCCTACGCCCGCCTGCTGGCAGATCATGCCCGGTATCCTGTACTGCGCGATGACGCCGGTCAGGTGTTGTCGATGCCACCGATCATCAACAGCGATCCCACCAAGGTGACGCGCGACTCGCGGCGGCTGTTCATCGATGTCACCGGCATTAGTGCAACGGCGGTCGAGAAGTCGCTGAATACGTTCGTGGCGTCGCTGCTGGAACTCGGCGGCAAGGCGTTGTCGGTCACCATTCAGCGGCCTGACGGCGCATCCGAAGTCACACCCGATTTGACGCCGCGTGAGATTGTGATTGAACTCTCGGCCGCCAAACGCTGGCTGGGACTGCCACTGACGAAGGCGTCGGCGATTGAAGCACTAGAGCGCATGCGACTCGGGGCGACTGCGGACGCTGATGGCGAACAGATCACCGTCCGGTTCCCCACGCTCCGCACCGACTTCAAGCATATGGTCGATGTGTTTGAAGATCTCGCGATTGGCTACGGCTATCGCAACATCGAGCCGCAGCTTGTTGGCCAGATGACGACCGGCCAACCTCGTCCAGAAGAACTTGCCGGTGATCTCGTGCGTAGCGTGTTGCTCGGTCTGGGCTACTCGGAAATCATGTCGCTTCCGATGACAACGGAAGAACTCCACTACGAGAACTTCCGCCTGCCAGTACCGGACGAGTACACGCGAATCGGCAACCCGAAACTCAAGGCCATGACTGTGGTTCGCAGCCATCTACTGACCGGGTTGATGGAGCATTTGCGAGAGAATCGCCGGGCACCGCTTCCGTTGCGGTTCTTCGAACTCGACAACGTCGTCTCCCTCAATCCTGAGACGGAAACTGACTCGCGGGAAGATCGCAAGGTCGCCATCGTCGAGATGGGTCCGCAGGCGAGTTACGCGTCAATTCGGGCCGTGGTCGACGCACTGCTGTTCGAACTGAACCTGTACGGCGAATTCACCGTTGATGCACATCCGGCGTTCATCCCCGGTCGTGTCGCGAGACTGACGACCGGCACTGAAATCGAAGGTGTGCTGGGGGAAGTGCATCCAGAGACGATCACGAATTTCGGTCTCGACCAGCCGGTGGCACTGGCAGAGCTGACCGTGCGTCGAATCATCTAGCGGCCATCCCCCCATAGTCGTTGATCGCTCCGCGATCAAACGCCTCCTTTCGACGATGGCCCTATAAAGCACCCCACCACTTCGCCTTTTGCTCCCTGCCTTTCACCCCGCCAGTTCCGTGAACGACATTGAATCCACTCCTGCCGAACTCGCGGAATCCCGTCGTGCTCCACGCGGCGCGCTGGCGATCATCTTCGTCACTGTATTCATCGACCTGTTGGGCTTCGGCATCGTGCTGCCATTGCTGCCGCGGTATGGACAGGCGTTTGAGGCTTCGGGGTTGACGCTGGGACTCTTGATGTCGTCGTTCTCGGCGATGCAGTTCTTCTTCGCACCGCTCTGGGGGCGACTCTCAGATCGCATTGGGCGCCGCCCCGTACTAATCATCGGCCTGGCCGGATCGACATTCTTCTACGCGCTGTTCGGGTTCGCGACGTCGCTGGGAAAAGATGGGGTACTCCTGGGGCTGGGGACGATGACCTGGTTGTTCCTGACTCGCATTGGAGCTGGCATCGCTGGAGCCACGATCTCGACGGCACAGGCATACATCGCCGACGTCACCGGGCCGCGCGAGCGGACGAAGGGGATGGCCCTGATCGGAGCGGCATTCGGCATTGGATTTACGTTCGGTCCATTGATCGGCGCTGGATTCGTGGGGGGCGTCGCTGCCGCCGAAGGTCACACCGAAGCTCTGATCACTCCATCGCCTTGGCCGGGATATGTCGCCTCAGCGCTTAGTGGCATAGCTATGTTATGGGCCATGCTGCGACTGCCTGAGTCACTCACGCAGCGGACTGATGAACTCGTCTCGCATGGTCATGGATTGCAGCAACTGGGGCGACTGGGGACAGCGCTGCGCAAACCAGTGATTGGCGCCACGTTGATTTCCAGTTTCCTGACCATTCTCGCATTCGCTCAATTCGAATCGACCCTGTCGCTACTAACGAATCGCCTGGGACTCAACGATGCCCAGAACTATTTGGTGTTCGCTTACATCGGCCTGATCCTCACGATTGTGCAGGGAGGGATTGTGCGACGCATCGCCCCGAAGCTGGGCGAGTTCAAAATGGCGATCACGGGGGTGACGATTCTCGTTGCTGGTCTGCTGCTGATTGGTCTGTCCGGATCTGTGGGATCGTTCAACATGCTAATGTGGGTGCTGCCGCTGGCGGTGATTGGATTCGCCTTCGCCAACCCGGCATTTCAGGCAGTGTTGTCGCTGCATTCAGCAGCCGACGAACAAGGGGGCATTTTGGGACTGGGGCAGAGCGTCTCGGCGCTGGCCCGCATTGCGGGTCCGGTGATTGGCCTGTCGATGAAAGACGCGCACATCTCGGCTCCCTATTGGGTCGGGGCCAGCATCATGCTGCTGGCCTGGGCCATGACGTTCACACTCCGGAAGAGCGAAGAGCAGCGCGATGAACTGCGCCGGACGACGACGAAAACGCAAGAAGCATCGACTTCAGATTCAGTCGCTGGCCATTAGAGCGATTTGCGATGCTGTGCCCACGGCAATGCAGTGCCGAATTCGTCACCGGAGTGGATCGCGCGAGCTGCACAACTTAACGAGGATTGCGGGACCGCAATTCCTTCAGAAATCGTCGCTCCACATGTTCGCGATGAGGAATGGATCGCCCCACCCATTCGACCAGCAGCAGCATCTGTTCGCGTTCCGTTAGTGACCAGTCGTGGTTCTCGCTTCGCAAACGATGCGCCAGTTGCTGCAGGACGATGGCGGTCGCCACGGAAATGTTCAGGCTCTCGGAGAATCCGTACATCGGAATCTGCACGAATGCATCAGCCTCTTCCATCAGCGTCGCGGTGACTCCCTGGTGCTCGTTCCCGAACACCAGGGCGACCGGGGCATCGAGCGGCAGTGTCTGCGGAGTGAAATCTCCCTCGTGCGGACTGGTCACCACGAGTTTGTAGCCACGTGTTCGCAACTCGGCCACACAGTCAGGTCGGGCCGTATTCCCCGAATAACGCTGCAGTGTGAGCCACTTGTGGGCGCCGCGCGAGATCGTCCGTGCGACATCGAACTCGTTAAGGTCTTCAATGAGATGCACATCCTGAATGCCGAATGCATCACAGCTGCGCATCACGGCGCTTTGGTTGTGGTCGCTATAGATGTCTTCCATGACGGCGACCACTCGGCGAGTCCGCTGTTGCACCGCCTCGTGCAGTCGGGGCAGTCGCCTGCGCGTAAGCATGCCGAGTTCATGCTCAAACAAGGCGACCTGTTCGGTGTCGGCTCCGAACAGATCCCGCGCCTGTTCCAGAACCTGGGACTGTAAAGCAGACGATGGAGACGACTTCGAGTGGCTCATTTCCGTGGGATACCTGATCGGCACGCTGATGTCACCTCCAGCGGTCGCTCAAGACGGATGGAGGGGTCTCTGATTGAGGGCGGCCGTACCCGGCGCCGCCAGCGTCGGCGGCGTCCATCTGCTCACACCGCGTTCAATTCGCACGAGGTGACCATCATGTGTCAGACGCACCCATCGACAGGCAATGCGCCAGTCGCTTGGGGACGTGCTCGAACGGAGCCAGTATTGAACGGGCGACGCGCCACTTGTTGCGAACGGCACTCGGTGAATGCCTGCTACGTTAGTGCTGGAACAGGAACTCTTTCGAGTTCAGCACCGCCCAGCCGACATCTTCCAGGGCAAACTGGCGGTTCTCGCTGTTCGCCACGTGGGCCAGGGACGCCTGCAATTCCGCATCGTTCGGCTGTCGACAAACAGCGACCAGGTAGAGCGCGCGAATGATCTCTTCATCGGATTTGCCAGCGGTCATCAATTGGTGAATTCGTCCCTGTTCGTTCCGCAGCTTGTTGTGAACAGTCGGCCCGTTGATCATCTGCAGTGCCTGAGAGAGGTTCGACTCTGATGAGCGCTCGCATTCGCACGCCATTTCGCGCTGTGGCTGGCCGAAG
>JAGQQB010000332.1 GCA_020426425.1 Planctomycetaceae bacterium
CGTACGGTGCATACCGTATTCGGCATTCTCGTCTTCATGACCGCTGTGGTGAATGTGGTTCGCGTGTACCGATTGGGACATTTCCTGCGTGCCGAACCGGACCCGTTCGTCCTGCGTTCCTCCAGCGAGGCAGTGCTGCCTGCGGGAGGTGCCTCGTGAATCCTTCCGTGACCTCAACGCTGCCACAGGCAACCCTCCAATCGCGTCTGCGTGACTACGTGGAGATCGCCAAACCGCGCATTGCAGTAATGGTGTTGTTCACCGTTGCCGTCGGTTATGTGCTGGGATCAGAAGGCATCTGGCAACCCTGGACGTTGCTGCATGCCTGCCTGGGTGTGGGACTCGCGGCGACGGCTTCGAACGCTTTGAATCAGGTAATTGAGCGTCATTCCGATGGTAAGATGCGGCGTACCCAGTCGCGCCCGTTGCCGACCGGCCGTTTGCACACGACCGAAGTCCTGCTGTTCGGATTGACCCTCGCGGTCGCTTCAACCGTCTATCTGACCGTCACCGTCAATGTGCTGACGGCCTTCCTCACACTTGCCACCATTGCCCTGTACGCTGGAGCTTACACGCCGCTGAAGCAACGAACCGCCTTCTGCACGGCGATTGGTGCAATTCCAGGGGCATTGCCGCCGGTTCTCGGTTGGACCGCCGCCGGGGCTCCGCTCGATTTGCGGGCGCTGGCACTATTCGGCATCCTGTTCGTCTGGCAGTTTCCGCACTTCCTGGCGATTGCGTGGATCTATCGCGACGACTACTCCGGCGCGGGACTGAAGATGCTGCCTGCCAATGGGCGGCGTGGCGTGGTGGGCTGCATCGCTGTGGCGTACGCCTTGGCGCTCATCCCGGTCAGCCTGATGCCCCGGCATCTGGGAGTGACCGGAGATGTTTATATGATTACGGCGCTGCTGCTCGGGCTGATGTATGCCGTCGCAGCGGTGAACTTTTTATGGCGGGAGAACGACGCCTCAGCTCGACGATTGCTGTGGGCCTCGTTTGCATACCTGCCCACGGTGTTTCTGGTACTGACAGCGGACCATTTGTGGTTGCTGCAGTGATGTAAGTCATGCAGGCCATGGATCAATGTTTCCGTGGCATGAACGGGGTCACCCCCCTGGTGAATTCAATGTCTCACGCTCCTGCCAAACCGGCTGTCCACATGGGTCTGCCGCTCCCGAACTCAAAGCTCGGGATGTGGTTGTTCCTGGGGACCGAGATCATGTTCTTCACGGCGTTCATTGGAACGTACATCGTGCTGTACTTCGGTTCGGTTGGTCCCGATGGCAAGACCGCGTGGCCGACCGATCCACACGTCACGCACATCAATGTTCTTGCAGGCGGTGTGAATACGTTCGTACTGCTCGCGTCGAGCTATTTCGTCGTGGTCGCGCACGAAGCGATGGTCGCCAAGAACTTCAAGCGTGCTTGGAATTTCCTGCTATACACGTTGCTGCTGGCCTGCCTGTTCCTGGGAATCAAGGCGTATGAGTATTCCGGCAAGTTTTCCCACGGCATCCTTCCAGGACAGATCCCGGAAAACGATATGCAGGCGGTCCGCATGTTCGGCGATGACTTGCAGTCCATTGTCGACCGCAACCTCGATTCGCTAATCAGCCCTGGCAACACGCAGGAGCTGAAGCGGGGCGACTCCCCACTCGTAACAGGGGACGAGCCGTTGCATGTGAAGGCGACCATGGTCACCGAGGTCATGTCAGCCACAGAGGACGATTGGCTCCTGGGGCAACTCCAGGCGTGGCAGGCACTGAACACCGAGTTCAACGGTCTCCGGAGCGATATCTCGGCGAATCGATTGACCGTTGCAGACGTTCAGGAAAAGCTCGCCAAGATGCACGAGCATCCCGAGTACGGCCCGATGGTTAGCCACTTGCATCTGGCCAAGGTGATCCCGTTTGGCAATCTGTTTGCCTCCACCTATTTTCTGATGACCGGCTTCCACGCGATTCACGTCATCGTCGGCATGATCCTGTTCGTGGCCGTACTCAAGCAGGGAACCCGGCTCGACGAACGGTCTACCGACTGGGTGGAAAACAGCGGGCTGTATTGGCACTTCGTCGACTTGGTGTGGATCTTCCTGTTCCCGTTGCTGTACATCATCCCCGGTAACATCTAGTTAAACGACCTGACCGATCAACGGCGATTCACCTTTCGAGTTCAGCAGTCAGCAATTACAAGGATACCGGCCATGGCCGATGATCACGCACACGCTCATCCTCACGTCAACTACTTCGGGGTGTTCATCGCTCTGTGTGTTTGTACGGCGCTGTCGGTGATTTTCGACGTTGTGAAACCGACGCCAGCGTTGCTGGTGTTCCTGGTGCTGGCCGTCGCCTGTGCCAAGGCGACATTCGTGATGACGTACTTCATGCACCTGAAGTTTGAAGGAGCCTGGAAGTTCATCATCCTGTTCCCCACGGCCATTCTCGCCGTGGGCTTGATGGTCGCCCTCGCTCCAGACATGGCGATGCACTATTACGACAACGACGCGGCTCAGGCCAAGACGCGCGACACGCTCAGTGCGGACCACGCCGCTGGCCATGGCGACCATGCTACTGATCACGAGGCTGCCCAGGCTGGCTCAGAGGAGCATGGTCAAGACGAGCATGCCACGGACAAACACAAAGCGGGACACTAGTTTCACGTCGCCAGGCCCCACCCGCCCGAATCCGCAAGCGATCTGGCCGACGAACACCATCGTTCGCCCAAATTCAACCGCCTCAACTGCGGCGCAGCCACGCTCAACCATCTCAACCGAACGTCTCGTCACCGGAGGGGACCGGCAGGCCGTTGGCATACAGTGTGTCGACAGCTTTCACACGACTTTTCCGGGGACCGTGACATGGCTGCGATTGCAATCGCCGAGTTGTCTCACCGCTACGGATCGCGACAGGCGCTGCAATCTGTCTCGCTGACGATTCCCCAGGGTGAAATCCACGGACTGCTCGGGCCTAACGGCGGTGGCAAGTCGACCCTGCTGCGAATCCTGAGCACCTTGCTGCCGGTCCAGTCCGGGCAAGTGCAGGTGTGCGAGCATGACGTGATGACGCATCCCGATGCCGTCCGGTCGCGCATCGGCGTCACGTTTCAAAGTCCGAGCCTCGACATCAAACTCTCGGTCGAGGAGAACCTGCGTTATCAGGGGCACCTTTACGGACTGTTCGGCACGCGACTGCGCGAGCGGATGTCGCAGATGATGGAGGCGCTTAACATCGCCGACCGAGCGCAAGACATCGTGCAGACACTTTCCGGCGGACTGAAACGCAGGGTGGAAATCGCCAAGACGTTACTGCATTTACCCCAACTTCTCTTGCTGGATGAACCGAGCACTGGCCTCGATCCCGGGGCGCGACACGATTTGTGGACGCGGCTGACCACACTACGAAATGAGACCGGACTGACGGTCCTCGTGACGACGCATTTAATGGAAGAAGCGGAGAGGTGCGATCGGTTGGGACTTCTCGACCACGGGCAACTCATTGCGGAAGGAACGCCAGATCAACTGCGCACGCAAGTCGGCGGAGACAGTCTTACCATCGATGCGATCGACGTCGATGCGCTGCAGGCGAAGCTGCGTCGGGAGTTGCAACTGGAGGCCATTCGCCTTGGGGACCAACTCCGGATCGAGAACATCACCGGGCCGGACGTGATCGTGCGACTGAGTCAGGCTTTCCCTGGCGAGTTCCGTGCGTTGACACTTGGGAAACCGACACTGGAAGACGCGTTTATTCGGCTGACTGGTCGTCGATTGCAGGATGACGAGACTGCTGGATTAACAGTAACAGCGTCTCACGGATGAAAACCGGCATTTCGGCATTCGGAATCGGGGATGATTGGGACACGTTGTGGAGGCGGAAACGCCTATACTTGAACGCTGGTGGCGTCTCGTATGAGTTACGCAACTCACCTTGTCATCGTTCACTGCAGCTGGACTCGGCACGATTCGGAGAATCGTGCGACATGGGATACGGTCCTGAGCCAACACCTGCGGCTTGCCATGCAGTAAACTGGCGAGTCCCGACTCCCTCAATCGCGACTCGCCACTCCCCACGGTCTACTCCCCAGACAGATGAACGCCCCAGCCCTGACAACTGATCCCCGACCGGCATTGCTGCTGCCGATCCTCAGTATGGCGCATCGCGAGGTGGTGCGGTTCCTGCGACAGCGGTCGCGGGTGATTGGCGCAGTTGGACAACCAGTGATCTTCTGGATTCTGTTCGGGGCCGGACTACACGGATC
>JAGQQB010000333.1 GCA_020426425.1 Planctomycetaceae bacterium
GGCTCGGTGGGATCGAACACAAACTCCAGATCGCCAATGTGCTCGGCGACCACGCAGTGCGCCGCAGTGCCGATCGTCTGCCGGTCTTCAAACAGGAAATCCGATCCGAATCCGCCATCGGGAATCATGATCAGACAGGTCGCGGCCTTCCGGATGGTCTGCAATTGAGTGCTGTCGAAGTTCAACTGCACCAGTCGCTTGCCACCGGCGGAGAGATCGACATTGGTCGCCTCGGCCCGTTGTCCGCCAAACTCGGCGACAATCCGCACAGGTTGACCTGCCGGCATGGACCAGGAGCTGTAGTTCTCACCGGCAAGCTCATGTTCGGTGACATTGTTGCCGCTCGCCATATCCTGAATGGTGACTTTGCCCCCCACAATGTTGCACCAGACCCCCAAGAGAAACTGGTCATCCGCCGCTTTCTTGCCATCGAAATCCTTCTCGGCTTCGGCAAAGGCGAATTGTCCTCCCGCAACTGTTGCTGATCCGGCAGCCTTGTCAGGATTGACCCAGTTGTCAGGAAGATTGCTCTTAGCAATTGCGTCCTTGAATTGCTGCTTTTGTTCGTCGGTGTAGTTTGGATTGTTGAAGAAGTTTTCACGCGCCTGCCCGAGGGTCATCGGACGTGGGTTTTCGTCACTGTTTGAGTCCGTCGAAGTCTGCTCGAGGGGCGCTGTCACCGGTGCTGCGATCGGCGCCGGATCGTTCGTCGCCACAGATTCCCCGCCCGGATTCGCAGGCGCGTTATTCCCTCCGCCGCGCAACATCAGGACCAGTCCCACACCGAACGCCACCAGCAAGACCGCGCCGCCCAGCCCCAAGCCAATCATCAACGCGGGACTGGGACCGCTGCTTTTGTTTGAAGACTTCCGCCGCTTCCCGCTGGAACCAGATCGCCGTCGTTGTGGTGACGCCATGAAACCGCCCTTGAAACACACAGGTTGTGCAAAACCGGTCGCGTCCGATCATCCCATATCGGAAACGCGTCGAAACCACCCCGCAACGGCATCCCGCTCCCCTCAAAGCTATCACACTGGTACTAAGGCTGACAATCACGGATCGACGAATTCCACTGGCCCTTCGATCGTACGCGAATCACTTTAGCGCCGACCGGCGGGCAGTTATCTTGGCGGCGATGCAAACGCTCCCGATTGATTCGCTGCTCCCCACATTAAAGACGACGCTGCGTGACCATGGTTCGCTCGTTCTCAAAGCGCCTGCCGGGGCCGGGAAGACGACGCGGGTTCCGCCAGCGGTGTTGGACATTGTGCCTGCAGGCAAAGTGCTCGTCCTGGAACCGCGTCGCATCGCCGCTCGGACCGCCGCGCGCCGCATGGCTTACGAACGGGGCGAACGTGTGGGGCAGACGGTTGGTTATCGCGTTCGCTTCGACGAACAGGTGAGTCGCGACACACGCATTCTCGTCGTCACCGAAGGAATTCTGCTCCGCATGCTGCAGCAGGATCCGTTTCTGGAGGGGATCGGCGCGATTATTTTCGACGAGTTCCACGAGCGCCGGCTCGATTCCGACCTCGCGCTCGCGATGACCCGCCGCGTGCGGCAAACGGTGCGTGATGACCTCCGCCTGATCGTCATGTCCGCCACGCTCGATCCCGCCCCAATCGCCGTCTATCTCGACGAAGGTCCAACTCTCACCTCGGAAGGGCGACAGTTCCCCGTCGACATTCGTTACGCCGGACGCGCCGCGCGCGATGTCCGTCTGCCGGAACAGGTGGTCGCCGCCCTCCCAGATATGTTGCAGCGCAGCTCCGGGGACGTGCTTGTCTTCCTGCCCGGCGTGGGCGAGATCCGGCAAACAGAGCGGCTGCTTGGCGAGCAGCGACTTGGGGATGTCCGCCTGTTCTGTCTGTACGGCGATCTCCCCGTAGAGCAACAGGACGAGGTGCTTGCCCCCTGTTCTCAGCGCAAGGTCATCCTGGCCACGAATGTTGCTGAAACGTCCATTACGATCGACGGAGTCACCGGCGTCATCGACACCGGCCTGGCGCGGAGCATGCAGTTCGATCCAGAGGTCGGACTGGATCGACTTGAACTCGGTCCAATCTCAAAGGCTTCTGCCGATCAACGCGCTGGACGCGCTGGACGAACCGAACCTGGTGTTTGCTTGCGCTTGTGGGATGAAGTGAGCCAGCGGCATCGCCCCGACTACGAAACCGCCGAAGTTCGCCGCGTCGACCTCTCCGGCCCCGTCCTGCAACTGAAGGCCTGGGGCGAACCCGACGTGCGGCAGTTCCCCTGGTACGAAGCACCGGACGACGCGGCACTGGGGCATGCCGAGCAACTGCTGCAGCGACTGGGAGCATTGTCGTCGAGTCCGAGTGGTGAGGGCGCGACGGCGTTGCAGATCACCTCGCTGGGACGACAACTCGTGCAATTGCCGCTGCAGCCGCGACTAGCTCGATTGATCGTCGCGGGTCATCAATTCGGTGTGGGAGAGGAAGTCACGCTGCTGGCGGCGCTACTCTCCGAGCGAGATCCGTTTGATCGACATCAACGACGCGACGCAGGCCGGGCATTCGCGCAAAGTCAGCAGGTACGGCGGACTCACTCCGATGTCCTCGACAGGTTGAACGCACTCCAGGAATTCCTACAGCAGGGCCGCCGCGACTTTCCGTTTGGTTCGATCAACATGGGAGCCGCGCGCAACATCGCCCGGGTTGCACAGCAGTTGCAGGCGATTGTTCGTGGCGCGTTTCGCGAGGCAACTGCAGTTTCGCGACCCGGCGACATCGACACCGCACTGAGCCGCGCCTTGCTGGCCGCCTATCCTGATCGCCTCGCCCGTCGTCGCGAACCGGGGAGTCAGCGAGGACTGATGGTTGGAGGACGGGGCGTGAAGCTTGGACCCCAATCCGCCGTCGATCAGGCTGAACTGTTCCTATGCATCGATCTCGATGGAGCGGGGAGCGAGGCGCTGGTGCGACAGGCGTCGGCGATTGATCGTGGCTGGCTTCCGAACGAGTTTCTCTCGGAGGGGGACGCGTTGTTCTTTCATCCAACGCAGAAGCAAGTGGTCGCGCGATCTCGCGTCACTTGGGATGATCTTGTGCTTGAGGAATCCTCCGCCGAGATTCGCGATCCCGATGCGGCCAGTCGTCTACTCTACGCCGCCGCAGTCAATGCCTGGGATCAGTTTTTTCCCCGGGATGATGTTCAGATCAACGCACTGCGGTCGCGGCTTGCCTGTCTGCACGATTGGATGCCGGAACTGGAACTGCCGGTCTTGGATCAGACACAACTCGACGCGTTGCTCGCAGATGTCTGTCAGGGATGCCGCTCATTCGCCGAACTGCGAAAGCTCGACTGGTACTCCCTGCTGCGCGGACGACTAAGCTATCAACAGCAGCAACGGCTCGACCGCGAAGCGCCGGAGAAGATCGCGGTTCCCAGCGGCAGTCATATCGCACTCACATACGAACAGGGACGCCCCCCAGTCCTGGCGGTCCGCATTCAGGAGGTGTTCGGCATGCAGGCAACTCCACGGATTGCTGGGGGGCGTGTTGCGGTGCTGATGCATCTCCTCGCCCCGAACATGCGACCGCAGCAGGTGACGGACGATCTGGCCAGCTTCTGGGCGAACACGTATGTGGAAGTCCGCAAGGAACTGCGGCGCCGCTACCCCAAGCACGCCTGGCCCGACGATCCCGCCCAGGCGCGCCCTGAACGTCGACCGGGGCAACATCGCAAGTCTTGAGTTCACTCAATCGTCGACGCCGGCACGCTGTGACATAATGCAATTGAATCGTTTGCCCAAGGTCTGCTCCAATCACGCAACTGCTTCGCCTCGCCCTAAGGATGCCCCCAATGCCCACGCTCTTCACCCGCATTCTCAATCGTGAACTTCCCGGTCGCTTTGTCTACGAAGACGAGCAGTGCTTTGCGATTCTCACGATCGCCCCGCTGCGTCCAGGGCATACCCTGGTGATCCCGAAAGCGGAAGTGGATCACTGGATCGACATGCCCGCCGACCTGTCGAGCCATCTGTTCGCGGTCGCGCAAAGGATCTCGACGGCGATGCAACAGGCGTTCTCCCCAAAGAAGGTCGGCTTGATCATTGCAGGCTTGGAAGTGCCGCACACGCATCTGCATCTGGTGCCCATTCATCAGTTGCACGACCTGAACTTTGAACGGCAGCAGCAGAATCCTGATCCGGCCATGATGGACGACGCCATGCAGAAGATTCGTGCAACACTGGGTTGGCAACCAGCGACGTAGAG
>JAGQQB010000334.1 GCA_020426425.1 Planctomycetaceae bacterium
CGCGTTTGCTTTGAGTCTGTCTCTGCTACTGACCCTGTTGATGGTGTGCCCAGCTGATGCCGCCGATCGACCGGCTGGCAGCGAGGTCTATGGACCTCCTTCGGTCGAAGAGTTGCGGGAACTGGTCGACCAATGGCTTGCCGGTCGCAAACTCCAGGCGAGTCCCGTCCGCGATGCGATCGCGCCATTATGGCAATTCGAATCGAAGCCGACGACCGACGAGTTGTTCGACGCCCTGATGCGAACCTTCTACTACGCCGATCCAGATGTCCGCGAACTGGTCGAAGCATGCCAGTCTCTCACTCCACCGGCGCAGGTCGTGGAGTACGCGGCACTGCATGCGCATCCCGAGGAAGCGATCTTTTCCAACAATGTGAAGTACTTCTACGGTCGGCATCTCAGTGTGCTCAACCTCTACGAAGAAGCACTCGTTGTGTTCGAGGGAATCGAACCGCATGCTCTCGTGGATCCCGCTGGCTACTTCTTCCATCAGGCGGTCTGTGAACATCATTTGCTGCTCAAAGATGCCGGGCTGCAAACCTTGACGCACCTGCTGCATGATACGGAACAGGTGCCGGTGCGGTATCAGAAGCTGGGGGAACTGCTGCAGCATGACCTGGAGCAACTCAAGGAGAAGTCACTGGGCGAAGTCGCACGGCAAATGCGCGATGTCGAACGACGACTGGAACTCGGTCGCGCCGGACAGCGTGTGCAACGTGTCGAAGAACGCATCATTGCCACGCTGGACGAGATCATCGAGAAGCTCGAACAGCAGCAAGGGGGCGGGGGTGGCGGAGGCGGTCAATCGGGCGGTCAGCCCAGCGGCAACCCGGCCGATGAGTCTTACCTCGGTGGTCAGCAGGGACCTGGTCAGACCGACCGCAAAGACATCGGCCACAAAGACAATTGGGGCGATCTGCCCCCCAAAGCTCAAACGGCGGCCAAGAACATGCTCGATCGTCAGTTTCCTCCGCACTACCGACAAGCGGTTGAGGAATACTTGAAGAAGATCGCAGAACGTCCAGCACCGTAAGCAGCGCGGCGTCGGCGTCCCGTTGCTCATCCAACGCCGATCGGTTGCAGCGGAGCATGTTTGCTGACGAAGTCCTGCACGCGGTCTCCGTCGACAAACCGCACGGTGACGGTGCGATTGAGCCCCATCCCCTGCAAGTTGACGACCGTCCCAATCCCGTACCGTGGATGCCGGACCTGCATGCCGATTGCGTAGCCGGATTGCAGTTCCACTTTCCCCTGCGTAACGCCATTGGCGAGGTCGGCTCCGGTTTTTAGTTTGCTCATCAAATCGCCGGGCAACAGCGTGGCGAGTTGCGGCTCCTGGGGAGGGGGACTGGCTTCCGCCTGTTCGAGCCACGGTTGGGCGAACTCCCATTCATCGCCATCGCAGTGAACCCGTTCGATGGGGAACTCGTTGAGAAACGGACTGGCAATGGTCGGCATCGTGCGGCCATGGATCGATCGCATACGTGATTGGGTGAGAAACAGCCGCCGCTTCGCCCTGGTCATGCCGACAAACAACAGTCGCCGTTCTTCTTCCAGTTCGTCCCGGTTCTGTTCCCGCAATGACCGTTCATGCGGAATCAGGCCCTCTTCGAGGCCAAGGATGACGACGACCGGGAATTCCAGTCCTTTGGCGGCGTGCATCGTCATGAGCGTCACTTCGCCGGTCGTGCGGTCAATGGAATCGACGTCGCTCACGAGCGCCACCTGCTCCAGGAAGCCTTCGAGGCTGATTTCATCGGCGGCATGTTCATCGTAACTGCGAGCGGCCCCAACCAGTTCTTCCACGTTGGCAATCTTGTCCCCATCCTGTTCCGATCCACCGGCTTCCCACTGCTGCAAGAACCGGGTACGGTCGAGAATTGACGAAAGCAATTCCCCCACCGATCCACTCGCTGCGAGGGACAACTCTCCCATCATCCGGGCGAAGACGGGGAACTTCACTTGCGCGGCCTTCGAGAGTTTCGGAATCTCTTTGGCCCGTTCACACGCTTCGAGCAGCGTCAGTCCTTCGCGATCAGCCCACTCAACGAGCCGATTCTGCGACGTCTTGCCGAGTCCCCGCAGCGGTGAATTCACCACCCGCAGAAACGCGCTGCGGTCCGAGGGATTGTGGACCAGTCGCAGATATGCGAGCAGATCTTTGACTTCTGCCCGCTCATAGAAGGCGACGCCGGTCGCCACCTGAAAGGGAATGCGCTGTCGTAGAAACGCTGCTTCCAGCGAACGCGACAGCGCGTTGACCCGATAGAACACCGCGCAATCACTCCAACGATACTCACCCGTCTCCACCAAATCGCGCAGCTGCCGCGCGACCGCATCAGCCTCCTGGTGACTGTCGGGGCAGATCAGCAGTTGCGGAGGATCACCGTCGGGATTCTCCGTCACCAACCGTTTCGCCATGCGTTTCTGGTTGTGGCCAATCAGCTGATCCGCCACCTGGAGAATCGACTGCGTGCTGCGGAAGTTCTGCTCCAGGGGAATGACGACATGCTCAGGGTAATCGCGACGAAACGCGAAGATGTTCCCAATCCGCGCTCCGCGCCAGCCGTAGATCGACTGATCGGGATCGCCTGTCACGCACAAGTTGGGATGCTGCTGAGAGAGTGCGGCCACGATTTTGTACTGGGCGAGATTCGTATCTTGATACTCATCCACCAAGACGTACCGATGCCGCGCATCGAGCGTCGCCCGCAGTTCGGGATTCTCCGAGAGCAGCGTCACCGTGTGGATCAGCAGGTCGTCAAAGTCGACCGAATTCGCCTCAAGCAGCCGCTGCTGATACCGCTCGAACACCTTACCGGTGACCATCTGCATGTGGTCACCGATCGTCTCTTCCAGCTTGCGCTGATACATCTCTGGCGTAATGCAGTCGTTCTTGGCGTTGCTGATCCGCCACAGGATTTTGTCCGGGGCGAAGTGGACAGGATCGAAATCGAGTTCGCTCAGCACCTGTCGCACGAGCAGTTTTTGATCGCCGGTGTCCAGGATCGAGAAATTCGAATCAAGTCCCACCACGTTGCCATACTGCCGCAGCAACCGCACGCACAAGCGGTGAAACGTGCTCACCCAGACATGGCTTTCGGGCAGCAGTTGCTCCACCCGCTCCCGCATTTCATCGGCGGCCCGGTTGGTAAAGGTGATGGCGAGAATCTGTCGTGGCGGAATTCCCTGCTGCACGAGATTCGCGATGCGGCGCGTGACGACTCGCGTCTTCCCTGACCCTGGCCCAGCCAGAATCAACAGCGGTCCATCGACATGTTCCACCGCCGCCCGCTGCGCCGGCGTCAATCCCTCCAACAACGACAAGATGCTCTCCCTCCTCCGTGAATGACGTCCGCGCTGACACATCTGGTTGCGAGCCAACGGCTCCACTGGTTCTCAGTAGAGATCGTAAACGTAAACCAGCAGGATCGCCACGCTGAGGGTATTCATCAACTTGCATTCGGAACTGAAACAATTCCGCCCTGGCATCACTACTTCCGCGGCACTTTCATCTCGATCGTCAGCAACTGATCACCCCGGCGGACAATGAGCGTGAGATTGTCGCCTGCAGGCAGCTTGGCCAGGATTTCGTTGAAGGCTCTGATGGAATGAACGAGTTCACCGTTAGCGAAGACGAGCAGATCGTCGGGGCGGAGGCCTTGTTCGGCGGATTGGGAACCTGCGAGGACCGAATCGACGTAGGCTGGTGTGCGGTAGACGACATTCGGGACCAGGATCAGACCAAAGTCTGCGGCAGTCGTGCCGGTTGAGTCGTTGTCTGAGGCGAGGGGATCAGGTCTGGTGTAGGTGCCGGAGACCATGTCCTGGATCGTCTGTCGCAGTGCACCGATCGGAACTGCGTAGTTGAGCCACGTGTTGCTGTCGTTGCTCTTGAGTTCGCGGCCGAGCATGGCCAGCAGCTCGCCATCATAGTTCGTCAGCACGCCGCCAGCGGCACCCGGGTTATTGGTGACCGCATCGACGATGTAGACCCGCCCCTGATACGGCACATCGAAGCGTCCACGCCGGGCGGAGAGGTCGGTCATCGCGGAGACGACGCCATGCATCACCGTAACAGGTTCGTCGCCTGTTGCGACTTTAAAGACGTTGCTGAAGGCGAGCACTCTGGCGCCGGGCCCCGCCTGCGCGATCTGCTCCAGATTGAAGTACGGGAGCTGTTCGGCA
>JAGQQB010000335.1 GCA_020426425.1 Planctomycetaceae bacterium
TCATCACCTTGATGTAGGTGTTGGGCGTCGTGACATCCGTGAAGCGAATCTTAAAACCGACCCCCTGGCCGAGTGGTGTCTTGAGTTCTTCGGCGACTCGAGTGGCGACCGAACGTGCGGCGAGTCGCCGGGGTTGCGTATGACCAATGATGCCGTCAATGCCGCGTCCGAGTTCAAGGCAGATTTTGGGGAGTTGAGTTGACTTGCCAGACCCGGTCTCACCGCAGACGACCACCACTTGGTGGTCCCGAATCGCGGTCGCGATTTCGTCCTTGCGCTGAACGACCGGTAGAGTGTCGTCGTAGCTAATCTCTGGCAAACGCTGCAAACGCTCTGCCCGCTGTTGGACAGATCGTTCCAGGTCGGCTTGGACTCGCTGCAGACTGCGGTCGAACGGTTTGCCGTCTCGCTGCAACCTCTGCACCCCTTGGAGTGCACCACGCAGTCGACCCCGATCACTGGCCATCGCCTGTGGGAGCGATTCCCAGAGTTGCTGAAGCTCGTTGGGCATTGTCGTGGGCTGTGGGCGGCTAGTCGCAGGTGGGGCAGGGGAGAGATGAGCGGACCCGCGTTGTAGCGGTTGGGTTCGCGTTGATAAAGGATGTACGGCGTTGCCGAGACCACGTTGGCGCTTCGGCCGAGCCGTCGTACCCGATGCTGCCAGCATCGGAGGGGGTCAACAGAAGACTTCGCCTTCGATTCACCGGGTGTGACCACCATTCCTCGGATTCATTCGGGATGCGACGCTGAAGGGGCATCTGAGGAATGGCGGCGCATTCGGCCAGTCGCCAACACACTATGCGGACAGTTGCCTCCGACGCTGGCAGCATCGAGTACGACCACGATCCATCGGACGCATCTGTGACGCTAAGGATCGTTTCGGTTTCCGCGATGACTAAGGAACGGTACTTTAGTCGCTGCTGACCGACCGCCAGGACCCGAGAAACAGGAGAGAATCATGTCGCGTGCTGTGCTGCTGCTTGCGTTGCTGGTGACTGGTGTCTTGGCGCAAGCCGATGAGCCGATCTTACTTGGACGGCGGCTCGAAGTGTTTGTTGATGACCACTTCGTTGCGTCGACTTCGGGCGACTTGCGGCGTGTTGTGCATCAACCGCGCGCAGAAGAGGTCGTCCTGGTGACCGACCAGCCTTGGGAGGGAAACACCTGCGCGTACTACACACTGTTCCACGATGGCGAGCTGTTCCGCATGTACTACCGGGGATCGCATGCGGACGAGCAAACGAAGAAGTCCGCGCATCGTGAGGTCACCTGTTATGCGGAGAGTCACGATGGAATTCACTGGACCAAACCAGAACTCGGCCTGATTGAGTGGGATGGGTCTACCAAGAACAACATCGTATGGGATGGCGTGGGCGGGCATAACTTCACGCCGTTCAAAGATCCGAATCCGGCGGCACCGCCTGAAGCACGCTACAAGGCGCTGGCATCGGGTACTGGAGTCGGCAAAGGGCTGTACGCGTTTCAGTCGCCTGATGGCTTGCGCTGGTCGATGATGCAATCGACGCCGGTGATCACCAAAGGGGCGTTCGATTCGCAGAACCTCGCGTTCTGGGATCCGGTGACCGGTCAGTATCTCGATTATCACCGCACGTTTGTCGACGGCGTCCGGGCGATTATGACGTGTCGTTCCGAGGACTTCGTGAACTGGACGGAACCCGAGTTGCTGACGTATCCGGAAGGGACGCCAGCAGAGCATCTCTACACGAATGCGATCCGGCTGTATCCGCAAAGGAGGCAGTTGTTCCCGCAGGCGCCGCGCTTATGGATCGGGTTTCCAACGCGATATCAGCCCAAGAACAGTCAGGTGGAACCGATCTTTATAAGCAGTCGCGACGGACGGCATTTCGTTCGATCCACAGACCCGGTGATTCCGATCACCGCACCGAGCGAACGGGATGGCAACCGCAGCAACTACATGGCCAACGGCGTGCTGGCGTTGCCGGACCATCCTGGTGAGTTGGCGGTGTACGGGTCGGAGGCGTACTACGCCGGGCCAGATTCGCGGCTGCGACGATTCATGTACCGGCTCGACGGCTTCGCGTCGCTGTCTGCGGGAAAGCAGGGGGGCGAGGTGCTCACGCAGCCGTTCACGTTTGAGGGGGATCAGTTGATCTTGAACTACGCGACGCACGACGGCGGCTCGATTCGTGTCGAATTGCAAACAGCGGAGGGCGATGTGATCGCGCCATTTGATTTGCAGTCCTGCCAGTCGTTGCAGGGAGACAACACCGCGGCGGTCGTCAGTTGGAAACTGGGCGATGGGCTGATTCGCCATGCAGGGCAGCCGGTGCGGTTACGGTTTGTGCTGCAGAATGCCGATCTGTACTCGCTGCACTTTCGGCTGCTGGAGTAGAGGCGGCTGCGGATCGCCGTTAAACGAAATCCTGTCCCGTTCGACCTTCAACGTCTCAACGGTCGCGAAGCGACACTCAACGCTCAACGACTGACGCTCCCCGCTCGCCTTTGGTCACGCTACTTCGTCGCCGCTTGGCGTTCGGCCGCGTCCTGCACCGCTTTGACGATCTTGTCGTAGCCGGTGCAGCGGCACAGGTTCCCTGCGAGTTTGAAGCGAATCTCTTCTTCCGAAGGATTGGGCGAGTCGCGAAGTAGCGCTTTGGTCGCCATCAGGAAACCCGGCGTACAGATGCCGCATTGCAGGGCGGCGTTTTCCAGGAATGCATTCTGCAGCGGCAATAGGCCATCTTTGGGTGTAATCCCTTCGATTGTCTCGATCTGCGCTCCGTTGCACTCAACCGCAAGCACGAGACAACTGACGACCGGACGGCCATTCAGCAGCACGGTGCAGGCACCACAGTTGCCATTGCTGCAACCTTCTTTCGTGCCGGTCATATCGAGTTGATCACGCAGCACTTCGAGCAACGTCTGGCGCGGTTCGCACAGGAACGAACGAGGGCGACCATTGATCTCGGCAGTCACGACTTGCTGGGCGGTCATGGGAAATCCTGTTGTCTTCTGAATGAATGAACTCTGTGGAAGCGGGGCCAGTATCGTTTTCGAGGATCAGCCAGCGGTACCCGATTCAGCACGCTGCACCGCTTCACGCAACACACGTTCAACGAGCACGCCGGTCACATGCGTGCGGAACTCGGCGGTGCCGCGATGATCGTCGATTGGCGAGATAATCTTCCGCGCCCGTTGCCCCGCTTCGATGTAGGTTGCATCAGAGGCTGGCTGATTGACGATCCAATTGGAGACGTCTTCGGCAAACAAAGGATGCGGGGCGACTGCTCCCAGTCCGATGCGGGCGTTCGAAATCTGTCCCCCTTTGACCGTAACCGACGCACCAACGCCGACGACGGCAATGTCCATCTCATTGCGGGGAATGAACCGCCGATAATGACTGCCGCTGTCTGCTTCTGGCAGCGGGATGGTGACTTCCTGCAGGATTTCTCCCGGTTGCAGCACGTTCTGAGATGGACCAGTGCAAAACTGTTCCACCGGCAACGTCCGCGAACCCGACGCACTAGCGATCACACATTGCGCTCCCAGTGCAATCAGTGCTGGAGTCGAATCGGCCGCAGGTCCAGACGTACACAGATTGCCCCCGACGCTCGCCCGGCTTTGAATCTGAATGCCGCCGATGATCGAACAGGCGTCGACCAGTGCGGCAAAATGGGTGCCGATTTCAGGATGCTCGTAGATGCGGTAACACGGCACTGCCGCGCCCAACCGCAGCCCCTGCTGGGTTACTTCCAGCACGTTGAGTTCTGGAATCCGTTTGAGATCGACCACGAGATCAGCGGAGAGTCGACCGGTACGCAGGTAGTCAATCAGGTCGGTCCCACCCGCCAATGGGCGCGCCTTGCCCTTGTTTTTGGCCAACAGTTGCACGGCTGCGTCGAGGCTATCCGGAGCCGCAAAGTCAAAGTCTCGCATAATACCACTTTCCGTCAGGGGATCAGTCAACACGACTGGAACCGCTTGATGGGAAGACGATACCGCGCGACCCTCGAAATTCCAACGCAACGCGCGACGACGGTTCTGTCCGTGCCGAAAAGACGATACGCTGTGCGGCAACTGCTTCCTGCTTCCGAGATGCCCCGCCAATGATTACGCCTGAACTTGCCAACAGCCGCTTCATGCGGGCCGCCCGTTGCGAACCGACCGACACCACGCCGGTCTGGATCATGCGTCAGG
>JAGQQB010000336.1 GCA_020426425.1 Planctomycetaceae bacterium
ATCCCATCAGGCTGGCCAGGTATGTCGATACAACGGTTCGCCAGACGATTGTCTTCGTCGTAGTCTTCATTCTTCGTCCCTTCCCCCTTCGAGTTCTGGTTGTGGCAGTGGTAATGCTTCCGCAGCGGACGGTAGTGGCGGGCCTGCGGGCAGTTCATGCGTGCTGCCCCCTGCAACCGAAGGGTCAAGACGAATTTCCCAGCCGCCACCTAAAGCACGGTAGAGATCGACCAGGCTTTGTGCGGCATTGCCGCGGGCGATGGCCAACAGCTCTTGCTGATTGAGAAGCAATTGCTGGACGGTGAACAGACGGTTGAAGTCGATCTCGCCCTCCCGGTATTTGACCTGGGCTACACGCTCGGCTTCGCGTGCCTGCTTAGCGCTCTCTTCCCGCACGCGCACCTGGTCCGTGAAATGCAGATACGCCACGATGGCATTCTCTGCTTCTTCGTTGGCTTGCAGCACGGTCTGTTGATAATTGGCGACGAGCTGCTGGAATCGAGCATCTTGAACGCGAATGTTATTGAGCAGCCGTCCGTAGTTGAGCACGTTCCAGCGCAGCGACGGCCCGATCGTGCCTCCAAAGGCACTGCTCTTGAAGACATCACTGAATTGAGCGGCTTCCCAGCCCATTGTGCCATTGATCGAGATATGCGGGTACAGTTCGGATTGAGCGATTCCGATTTCCGCGCTTTGCGCAGCCACGAGTCGTTCCGCTCGTCGAACGTCCGGTCGGCGCCAGACCAGTTCGGCAGGAATACCCACTGCCACCGTGTCCGGCGCGGTGGGAATCCCAGCGGGTCCGTCCAACAGGTAATTGAGATCATGCGGCGGCATGCCCATGAGGACCGCCAACCGGTTCTGAGCCTGTCGTCGCTGGATCTCAAGAGCTTCAACCGTCGCGAGCGTGTTGCCCAGATTCGCCCTGGCTTGCGGCGTGTCAAGCTCGCTTTCGGCTGCCATCGCTTTTAGTCGAGCCTCTGCCACCCGGACGCTTTCGGATTGCAACTCCGCATTCTCACGGGCCACTTCCAGCTGCTGCTCAATTGTGCGAAACTCGACGTACGTTCTTGCCACTTCTCCAATTAAGAGGACTAGTGCATCGTCGAATTCTTCCACCGAGGCGTTCAGCCGTGCGTCGGCGCCCTCAATGGCGCGGCGGTATCGACCCCAGAAGTCCAACTCCCAGGCGAGACTGCCGCCCACTCGCCAATTGCTGAATTGCGGTGCCGCCAGATTACCGAACGGTGAACCGGCAGGAATTGATGGGAACAGGGCAGTCTCCTGACTGCGCTGCGTGCGTGTGTAATCCGCCTCCACCTGCTGGAGCTGCGGAAAGATGTTTCCTACCACAACGCCCCGCTGTGCTTGGACTTCAGCCACTCGGAAGCCAGCTTCTCGGAGGGTGATGTTCTGCTGATACGCCGTCAGTACGAGGTTGTTTAAGATCGGATCGTTAAAGATCGTCCACCACGCCCGGTAGTCCCCAGGCACACTGGATACTCGCGGGTCCTGTGAGTCAATCCACTCGTCGGCGACAGGTGCGGCAGGACGTTTATAGTTGGGGCCAACCTTGAATCCGTTGTGGACGTAATCGCGCACCCCGGTGCAGCCCGTCGCGCAGATGAGCGTCAGCAAGCATACCGGCGCGAGGGCGGCGAGTCGCCGTGAACATATTGCCATCTTCGGTCCTCCGTAACCAATCACTCTTCCGCCCATCGCCCGGTTTGAAATGACTTGTGCGAAACGGTGCAGTTCGCGGACTCGGTAGTCCGCAAAATAGTTATCGGCAAAATCCTCATGCGTCTTGACATAACTGCCGGCTGGGCAACGAAATGCCCGCGCTCGTCTCTTGCGATTCCGAATGCGCGATGTAAAAAGCTGGGAGCCCATGTCGTCGCTTCGGCCGCTCGGGACATGCAGCGAGCTATGCCGCCCACCGCTCGTTGTGTTTCAGTACCCCGCCCAACCGGGACGAACTGACGACATCGTTCGCCAGGAATGTAGAAACGCCGAAGACCAACAACGCAATTCGGCCGTCGCAGGTATAGAGGTCCATCCGCATTCGGCCGCTTCCGGCGTTCTACCAGACTGCTTGCGAGGGGGACGGACGCCTTCAAGGTAGCCAGTGAGTTGACGGATTTGGCGATCTCGCCGCTCACAACCATGTCGAATCGGACCGATTGAGCGCTCGCAACACCGTATAACCCGGACGGGGCGAGACGCGAAGCGGATCTGTGTGCGCGTCAGGCTTCAGTTTTCTCCTGTCAATCGATAGTGTCCCGCCCGCGCCGAGCCGACGAACCGAATGAGGCTCATTTCCTTCAGCCCGGTCAAGTCGCGTTTGGCCGTTGCAGACGAGCAACCAAAATGCTCGATGACGTGACGAATCTGCAGTTTGACTCCCTGTTCGATCTGACTGAGCGCCCAGCGTTGTCGTTCGTTCAGCACGTCGCCGGATGGAACAGTCGATGTCGCATCAGGCGCGGCTTGCTCCGATACCAGTACCGGTGAGCGTGTGGCTGGTCGCGTGCCCGACTCGAACGTTATCCATTCCTGCAGCCGGTAACCTGGCCCTCCGCTGGCGATAATGGAATTCCGTTCGCAGGTGATGTTGGCTTCTTCCAGAAGCCGCTCGGCTGACTTGTTGCGAAATTCGAGGATCTGACTACCGATTCCGTTCTGGCCGCAGTTGAGGTCGAGTAACTCGATCAGGTCGGAGCCGGCGAAGGCGACGTATTTCCCGTTGGAACGCTTTTCCGAGAGCCGCGACAGAATCCGGTGCATCATCTGGCTGATCGGGACTTCGACTCCGCAGATCTCAACACGACGTTTGAACAGAATCAGTTTGCCGCCCTCGAACGGTCGTGGTGGACCCGACGGTTTCTTTGCGGCAGTAGATTTCGGCTTGCTCTGACCAGAATTCTCCAGCGCCTGCAGGATCGCCTTGTCGAGCGTCTGGCCGCTCACCGGGAACGGCTTGGGGATGTAGTCGGCCGCTCCCATTTTCATGCAGTCGACGCCCTGGTGCGGACCGTCGTTGCCGTGGGCGGTCATTACGATGACCGGAGTCTGTCGGCCGTAGTGGCTCACCAGTTCCCGCAGCAGGTTGATCCCGTTTTCGATGCGCGGAAAGTTGCGACCCTGCTTGACCGGAATTTCCAGATCCAGCAGTGCGTAGGCATACGGATGGCCGTTAATCAGCTTGCGGGCGTCGTCCTGGCAGGTGGCGGTGACAGGCTCGTGTCCGAGTGATTCGACCACGTCGACCACGGTTTCCATGATTCGGGGATTGTCCTCCACGATCAGTGCGCGCGTCATGGCGTCACTTCCTTACTCATCGGCCAGCGGTAACCTCAGGCTGACACGGGTTCCCACACCTTCCTGGCTGTCAATCTCCAGAGACCCACCGTGGGCCTCGATGTATCGCTTCGCTGTTGGCAGTCCAAACCCTGTGCCGTCATGTTTCAGGGTGGTCTGTCCTGGAATGAACTGTCGGATCAGACGCAGGTCGTCTGCGCCGAACCCGATCGCGTTGTCTTCGATCACCAGGTCGACAAACCCCGACACTCTCTGCTGGCCGGTGACCCTGACCCAGAATGTCTCCTCCATTTCCATTCGCGGGCGGAATCCATCAAATGCGTTCTGAATCAGATTGGTGAGCGCCGAGACCAGATGGACTCGGGATGCCTCCACCGTGAACCCCTCTGAAACCTCAACCCGCAGTGCGATGAGGTCCACATCATGGCCAGACTTGGCGAAACAGGCTCGGGCGTTGTGGCAGGCTTCCTGAACAAGGGCCGCCAGACGTTCCCGACGTCGTTTTGTCGGCACCTGCTGTGAGAAGCGGCGGACATCGTCCATCAGGTGACCGAGATCCGCAGTCGCATCGACGATCCGTTTGAGATGTTTCTTGAGTTCCGCCTGAGTCGCTTTCCCTTCCGTGACTTTCTTCAGCAGGGACTGGGCGCTCGTGCTGGCCGGCGTCACCAGTCCGCGCATGTTGTGAATCGTTGCCCCCACCAGCATGTCATACAGCCGCTCGGCAATCTGCCGTGACATCTTGGTCGCCAGCGTGCCGTGCAACCGCTCCATCATTTCGTAGTCGTCGGCCACGCCACCCAGCATTCGCTGCCGGCGCGACGACGCCTGCTGCCCCTTTCGCCGGCGATCGA
>JAGQQB010000337.1 GCA_020426425.1 Planctomycetaceae bacterium
ACTCCCGGTGCGGGTCTTATTCTTGTGCGAGTTGTTGACCTGCACTTCGTGCCCATCGTTCGGGAAGTCTGCTTCCTGCCAGGAGGTGTGAAAGTAGATGCCGCCGTTCGATTCCAGCGTGGTGAGGCAGTCGACTCGCAGTTCAAAATCGGTGAAGTCGGCATTGCCATCAGCGCCGACGTAGAACAGATGCGCCTGATCGGCCTTCGCCTGAGCGCGGATCATCCCGTTGACAACCGTGAATGATCCCTCCGGGCCAGAGACTTTCCAACCATCGAGTGTTTCCCCATCGAACAAGCGGATCCACCCGTCCGCTTCCAGGGTTTCCCGATCTTCCTTCGCCCAATCCGGCTCGGGAAACGCGCGAATGCCAGCATAACGACGATACGTCTCGAACACTTCTCCACCATCAGGATTCACGACACGAGGATCGCCGGTGCGGCGCAGTTCGTTGTCGAGTTGCTCCTTCAGTGTCTCCAGCAGTTCAGCGGACTTCGGATCCACAGCCAGATTGTGCAGGCAACCGGGATCCTGCCGGATGTCGAACAACTCAAATTCCGGACGCCGCTGCACGGCCAGATCGCGGAACGAGGTCAACGTCAAATCGTCCGAGTTGCGGGATAGCAGCGAGAGCGACGGGCAGCCATCAATGTCGTGATACGCACTGTGTGGTGCCGACAATTTCGCGCCATCGCGTCGTTGAGCCGGTCCGGCGGGCCAGCGTTCCGGACGAGCATTCCAGATCAGCAAATGGTCCGTTGTGCGCATAGAACGCATTGGATACGCGAGATTCCAGTACCGTGACGAGGAATGACGCTCGCGCGATGAGAAGACCGCCGACCGTGTCGGATCGAGTTTTCCCGAGTCCTGCTGAGTCAACTGCGACAGCAGACTGCGCCCCGCAATCGCCAGCGGATTCGTCACGTCCCCACTGTCGTCGACTGCGACGCCCGCCGCTTCGAAGATGGTGGCGGTCAAGTCGACGAATCCGATCAGATCATCAACACTGCGACCACCCGGTACCCGGTTGCCCCAGCGAATCGCCAGCGGCATGTGGATGCCGTACTCGTAACAGTTCGCCTTCGCACGGGGAAACGCCATGCCATTGTCAGAAGTGACAATGACGAGTGTGTTGTCGAGTTCGCCGCGAGCCTCCAGTTCCGCCAGCATCTTTCCCAAATGCTGATCGAACCATTCGATCTCGACGTAGTAGTCGAGAATGTCCGAGCGAATCTCAGGGTGATCCGGCAGGAAAGGCGGAACCGCGGCGTCTTCCAGCTTCTTGCCCGTCTTCAATCCGGAACCTGCTTCGAATGCACGATGCGGTTCACTGCCGCCGTACCAGAAGCAGAACGGGGTGTCCTTGGGACGGGCGTCAAGAAAGTCGACGAAGTTGGCGGCGTAATCGGTCCTGCTCATCCCTTTGAAGGGTGGTGTTGTCGACCGTTTGCTGTAGCGTGGTCCGGCGGGGTTTTCCGTCCGGCCATCGAACTGAAAGTTCCCTGGCCCCCAACCTTTGCCAGTGTGACCGGTGAAGTACCCCGCTGTGGCGAGTCGCTCAGGAAAGGTCTGATACTTGGACTGAAACGAACTTCCGTGCGTCCCCGCTTCTTCCAACTGCCAGCAGTGGCGACCCGTCAACAGCGCCGCGCGACAGGGACTGCAGCCCGGCGAGGCCCCGAAGGCCTGGCGACACAACACCCCTTCGCGGGCGACGCGATCAAACGCTGGCGTGGAAATGCCAGCAGTTCCATAGGCCGATGCATGCAACCAGGACTGATCGTCACTTATCGCCAACAGAATGTTGGGCCGTTCCGCCCCATGCACGGCACCGGTCACACACTGCAGCATCAGTACGCACCACCATCGACACTTCATGTCATCGCTCCTCGGCTTGAGTCAGCAGCGATGATAGTGGCAAAGACGGCCCAGCGTCAGGCAAGCAGCTGGAGGTTTGCCGTCCTGTGTTCTCCATTCCGGATCCTCACACAATAAAGAAACCCCGAGACAACAAGCGTTGCTCGGGGTTTCAATGCCTTGATGGGGGGGAAGGCAAGACTTCAGTTGGGTTGCGCAAACCAGTGTGCGCGGTTTGGAACCCGATCAATCGATGACCAGCATCAATCCAATTAAGGGCTGCAGCACTGATCGATTTTCTTCTGGATCTTGTTCAGGTCGGCCTGGTTGATCGCGGTCAGCACCAGAGCACCAGTGCTGGCGCCCACGGTCCACAGTGTGATCAGGTCCAGTCCCATCATGCCACCTGGAGGGCAGTAGTCTGGAGGGCAGTAGCCGCCATCAACGTATTCCTGACCACGCACGGTTGGACCGACCACGAATGTGGCTTGAGTCTGCGATGCAGGAGGAGCGATCTCAGCGGTCCAGCAGCGAACTGGCACCACTTGTTGACCAACGGCGACTTCGTACACGCCGCTCTTCATGCCAGCCACGCGGAAGTTGCCTTGCGCGTCGCTGACGGTTTTGGCCAGTTCCTGACCACCGCGTTGTACGGAGACAATCGCTCCATCGAGCGGCTGGCCCTGACTGTTCACAACATTGCCGGACATCATCCCGGTTGCCGAGAGGGTGATATCCCGATGGGATTTGGCTGCCGCTGGCGGACCAGCGATCGCTCCCTGCGGCATCAGCAGTCCGCAGCAAGCCAGCACGACCGCGGCATGCGTCACGTTACGGAGCAGTTTCATCGATCATCCTTTCTCAATTCTCAGTGGCCATTGGTGGGGGGGACTAACGACGATGCCCCCTCGGCCACGAGGAACATCGCATGAACCTACACCAGCGAACTGGTGGAGTTGTTTCCTTGGGACTTAGTCTTGTGTGTCGGACCTCGTGAGCCGAGCCGAGTCGGCTTGACATTTGGAAGTGGCCATCACATCTCGAACAATTGGCGGAAGGGCCTGTTGGTCAAGATGCACCTGGCAAATGTGGAGGATTCGGCCTCGCGGCTCCGACATCCTGGGACAGGAATCTGGGAAGGGATGGACGAGGCACCATCGGAAATTCGACCGAACACTGCACGTCCGCGCGGCAGTGTAGGGACGGACTCAGACCGGTCAACGTGTCCTCTTGAAAAATGACGAACACGCCCCGGCGACGCGCAGATTCTGCGCCTCTCCTCAATTCCTAAGGGATTTTCCTGCCGAAACTCAGGGCATCTGGCGTCCGCTCCGCCAAATCCCGCCTTCCCCAAACCATCAGCAAGCCCCACCCGACAACTGCCGCTGCAGAAACTCGCCAATCTCATCACAGAATCCCCGCGCCCTGCGGAAGTGATGCAGACGCCGCATGAACCCATGGATCAGCCCAGCAGCAAACAGTCGCGTCACCGACACTCCGGCAGCCTCCAATTGATCCCCGTAGGCGAGCACTTCATCACGCAACACATCGCACTCGGCAGCCAATACCAATGCGGGCGGCAGCGCGGTCAGATCGGCTAACGCGGGAGACGCCAATGGAGACAGCGCCAACTCGGGATCGGGACAATACTGGTTCCAGAACCACTGCATGCTCTCACGGCTGAGCATCTCTTGTCCCAGATTCGCTCGATACGACTCCGATTCACATCGCGCGTCTGTCACAGGATAGATCAACGCCTGCGCCGTGATCGTCGGACCACCTTGATCTCGTGCTCGCAGGCACAACGTCGCCGCCAGGTTCCCACCGGCGCTGTCGCCACTCACCGCGATTGGGCCAGCATACCGACTCGCCCCCCAATGGAGCGCCTCCCAGGCGTCGTCCTGCGCTGCCGGGAAAGGATGCTCCGGGGCCAAACGATATTCGACCGCGACAACTCGCTGCCGGGAGGACGCGCATAACTGCCGCGCCAGCGCATCGTGTGAGTCGAGCGACCCCATCACCCAGCCGCCACCATGGAAGAACAACACCGTGCCTACCGGCGTGTCGCCAGGTGGTTCATACACCCGCAGCGCAATCTGTCGCCCTTCCGCCGCAATGCTCACCTCGTCCACCGCAGCAAGTTCAAGCGGAGGCACAGGAATCGCCCCTACCCCAGCCCGAATCTGTTCCGGCGTCAACATCCACAACGGAAGCGGCGGCTGCTCGCGTAACGCCCGCAGTAACATGTCTGCATCAGGATCAAGCTGCATTCGAATTCACCTCACTCCACGAGAAGCTTCCATCCCAGTCTA
>JAGQQB010000338.1 GCA_020426425.1 Planctomycetaceae bacterium
CGCGAACAGATCGTGTTCGCGCGACTTCGCCACGGCGAGAGTGGTGGCCGAATCGAGGCCACCACTCACCAGAACGACCGCCTTTCGCGACATGACTACTTCAGTTCCTTGATGCGGATGTTGCGCCAGCGAACTTCGAACGGGCCGGTTTCCTTCTTGATGCCATGCACCTGGAGTCCGATGAATCCGGTCGCGTGCGTTTCGAAGATCGGCTCGTCGGTCAGGTCTTCGATGGGATGACCGTTAATCTGGATGCGCGGCCCTTGGGCGACGACGCGGAACTTGTTCCAGTCTTCGTTTTTGAAGAAGTCGTGTGGCTTGAGCCGCTCTTCTGGTGTCAGCCACCCCCGACCGGTCGCTTCGCCATACACATAGCCAGCTTCGGCAGGCCCGCTTTCGATTTCGACTTGAGGACCATTCACGCGGCCCATGGGGCCATCTTTGGTTTGCGAGCGAATCTGGACGCCGCTGTTGAGGCCGTTGTCGACTTTCACTTCGAATTCGAGTTCGAAGTTGCCGTAGTCCTTATTGGAGCAGAGAAAGGAGTTTGGACTCCCTTCGGTCGTCTTGCCAACAACAGCGCCGTCTTCCACGCGGTAGGTGGCGGTGCCATTACGCTGAGTCCAACCCTCAAGCGTCTTGCCATCGAACAGGGAAACCCAACCATCTTCAGCGGCGGCCAGACTGGCGCACAAGGAGACAAACAAGAGCGCGGAGATTCGCAACGCGGGCATCAAACACCTCGACTGGGTTGGGATTCACTGAGGACAACTCACGACAGTCGATTAGCTTGGACGGAAGGGGCGCGGGCGTCAACCGTGGGGGCGACGCATGAGCGAGGAATCAGCATCTGAGCGACCGGTCATGGACGCTGACAGTTGCTTGTCGTTCCCCGTCGGACAGTCTTTAAGACCCGACGTCGGCGCCGTCATGTTCAGCGAGCGATCACTGGTTGACTGCTGGCAGGCTGCGCTGAAGATCTATGGTTGGAGATCAGTCGGTCGGCGGGGCAATGCAGCGTGATCCGGGTGACTTCAGGACGGCAATGCCAGCGCAATGGGTGCTGGCCAGCGAGACCTCGGGAGACGTGGAGCAGCGTAGGCTTGAGCCAGAAGGATCCGGCGGAGAATTTGCATCCGTAACGGCTTGGTGAGTAGATCGGACCGACGATGGGGAGTTGGATCTGCCCCCCATGGTTATGCCCGGAGAGCATCAGGTCGATCTGTTGTCGCTGTGCTCGATGGATGTTGTCGGGCGTATGCGACAAAAGCAATCGCGGCTGCTCCTCGGGCACCAGTGAGAAATCGGGCACCGTACCCATCCAGGGAGTTTCATCGCCGCCGATGGCAAGCTCCACCCCATTGATGGAGAGAGTCCGCACTTGTGAGGCGACGTCCTGCCAGCCGAGTTGCCGCAGCCGGTCGCGGATCGTCTCCGGATGCTGATACCAGTCATGGTTGCCGAGAATAAAGAACTTGCCGAAGCGGGCGGTCAAACGACCGAGCGTCGAGGGCAACCAGTCGAGGCATTCCATGCGGTCGATGAGATCGCCGGTGAAACAGATGAGATCAGCGGGGCTCGCGGCGATTTCCGCCGTGACACGCTCATAGTAGCGTCGCTCAATGGTCCCCAACAGGTGCCAGTCGGAGAGATGCCACAGGGTCAACCCATGCAGCGCTGGCGGAAGTCGGGGCAACTCAAACGTCTTCTCTGAAATCTCAACCGTGAACTGTTCGTTCAGCGGGAGCGTGGCCAGCACATGGTAGGGGCCAGGAGCGATCGGGCGTTCTCCGAATTCACCGGCGACATCGAGCACGCGTGTCGATTGATGGCGCTGCGGTCGCGGTTGCGGCGCGAGTTGATGTCGGGCGACGACGTACGTCAGCCAGACACAACCCAAACCACAAATGATGAAGACGCCCCCCCAGAACAACCCGAGATCGCTCCAGCTCCCTCCATTGAGTAAACGTGGTCCTTGAAACCCCGCCAGCCAAACGAGCAGTGGCGGGAATGCGATGATACTGAGATCGTGAAGATGCCTGATTTGCCGCAGCCACCGCTCGTTGATCGGCCGCGCATGAACCCGGTTGACCAGCGAGATCCACAGCGTTGTATGTCCGAGAATCGCGAGTCCGAAGATCAGCAGTGACAGCAGGCTCGTCACGATGAGACGTTCTTCGCGTCAGTGATAGGTCGTTGGTTGGTGGTCATTGATCGGGATTAGGAGTGAAGGGCCGTTTCACAACCGCAGCATCAGCTGGCAGCCCATCTTGCAATGCCATTTGACTTACTTCGGATCCCCGTGGCTCGAACCACTCGTTAAGGCCCAAGCGACAGTGGTCCCTGACTCGGTACTCGCTTCTACTTGCCGAGGAAGCTGAACAGGCCGCGTTTGGGTTTTGCTGGTTCATCTTCCTCAGGCACATGTGCCGCGCGGGCATCGATGTTTGCCGCCAGTTGCTGGATGGCCCGAGTGATGCGTGACTTGGGATGCTCCGAAACGAAGGGGATCCCGTTGTTACGAGACTCAATCACAATGGCGTATTCGTTGGGGATTTGGGCGAAGACTTCGCGCCCAATGGTCTCGAGGGCCTTGTTCATACTGATTTGGGATTCTCCCATGCCCGCCCGGTTGACGACCACTTTCACACGGTCACCGAGGTCGCGGTCTTCCAGGAACTGATTCATACGGACCACGTTCCGCAGACACGGAAGGTCGAGCTGCGTGACGATGAGGATATCGTCCGAGATCTCAAGCGCTGCCATGTCGAGCGGCGTGAATGTCTTGGTGATGTCGATGATCAGATGGGAGAACGTAGCCTTCAGCAGGGCAACCACACGCTGCATCTGTTCGGGCGTCATGGGCGGCTCCGCTTCCAGATGCACTGGACGCGGCAACAGGAATGCGCCGGTCGCATGTTGCGTAAGCGATCGCTTAAGCATCGAATAGTCGAGACGGCTGATATTGTCGGCCACATCCTGGATGGTGTAGTCCGGAATGATGTCGAGCCAGACGTCCGCATCGCCGAGGGCGAGATCGAGATCGATGATCGCGACGCTATTCTCTTCCACGGCGGAGAGCGCACAGCCGAGATTGACCGCCAATGAAGTGCAGCCGACGCCGCCGCTGGCGCCGACGAGCGTAATGATCCGGCTCCCCTTCGACTTCCCCTGCTTGCTGTCGGACGATCCCCGCAGCCGGTCCAGCGCGGTCATAAAGTCATCGAGCTTCAGTGGTGCGTTGAGGAACTCTTTGGCCCCATTACGCATCGCCTGGAGAATGGTGCTGCCCTCCTGCGACTTGCTGACCACCATCACAGCGCAGGTGGGATGGGACAACGAGACTTCCGCCACCAGCGCCAGAGCCCGGTGCGTATCGCCATCCAGTGAAATCAGGGCGACATCGGGGCTCGTCTGTTCGACAATTTCCGAAAAGAACTCGTAACGCGAGCACTCCGCTTCGAGCCAAACCCAGTCGATCCCCAGCAGGAGATTCTTGACTGAATTGCGCGAAGGGTCGACGGGGTCGACGATCGCCATGCGGACTACGTTATTCATGCTTCAACTCCAAACCTCCCCCGAGGGGACGGTTAAGGATTGGGAGCCCAACCATACAGGATACGTTGCGATTGGCATTCCGGCTGTACGAATTCACTGCCGGACAGTCGATCTGTTGGTGAGGTGAGTGGTGAACGGGGTAACGCGGCTCAACGGTTGGCGCTGGACTCTTCCGTACGGCGTTTTCGACATCGTTATGATCCGATCAATGGGCGCCGTTGGGGCTTACCAGTCGCCTCGCGGGAACGGGCTGGGGAAGTTCCATCGGCCTGGATCACTCGGCCTCGCTCGGCAGAGCCGGTGGTGGGAACGATTAGTTCAGGACCGCCCGCTTCGCCATTGGCCGGATCGGTGAACGCATCTGCGGGCAAGGTGCCCTGCCCAGGCATCGCATCCTGTGGCGGGATCATCTGGTACTGTGATCCGGGGATTGGCTGCCCTGGCATCTGGCAGTAGGGCTGTTCGCAATCGGGACATTCGGGGCCATAGCGTGGAATTTCGAGGAAGCCGTCGAAGTAGAGTTCTTTGTCGATCGGGTCTTCGGAGTTCTCGCCTGGACCAAGCTGTGGAATCTGAC
>JAGQQB010000033.1 GCA_020426425.1 Planctomycetaceae bacterium
AATCAGTTCCAAACCGACGACCTTCTTGGTGATGCCGACGTCGGCTCCGTCAATCAACAGTTCGACATTGCCATCCGTTGTCCCTATCCCGACATCGGTCGTCTGGAACCAGTAGACATTGTCGTCTTCCGCGCCTCCATTCCGCGAGAACAGGAAGTCGCCCGCCTTGACCACCGTGTCGCCGATGAGCGTGTCGTGTTCGACGAGGGTGATCGACCGAATGTCGTTCAGTCCGGCGACGTCTGGATCTGCGATGGCGTGAACGTCATCGAGCAGGAGAAAGATGTTACCAACGCTGTAGTTGCCGGGAGCCAAAGGACGGAAGACGGCGACATCCACCTTGCCGATGGGAAATACGCCTCCCAGGGTTTCATCATCAGCATACGAGAAGATGATGTCCCCCGCCTTGAGTTGAATGGCGCTTGCGGTATTGCCTCCCAGCAGAATGTCGTGGGTGACGAAGTGCATCCCGTCAATGTTGGCGATATTGCCATCAACCGCCGCGTCGGCAGTGCCGTAGAACTGGATGGTTCCGTCGGTGGAATTGAATCCCAGTGAGTAGTTCGGTTCACCGAATCGCAGGATGTCCCCCTTGGTCCAGTCCGCCAGGCCCGGCGTGGTACTGCCAGAAACGTCGCCACTGGTCGAGAACAAGAAGGAACTTGATGGGGGCGTAGCGGAACCGAATTGCCGCAGGAACACACCATTCGAATCGTCGGAGCCTGCCCCGCTCCAGACGGCGACAAAGTTGTTAAGATCGAGCAAGGCCGCCGAAACCATTTCCTGAGTTCCGGTAGTCGTCACATTCAGGCGGAACTCGGGTGTCAATGGGGTTCCGTTGGCGAGGAACTTCTTGCCAAAGACACCGGCGGTGTCGCCCGGGCCGTTCCCTTCCCAGACAACCAGGTAGTTCCCATTCGCGTCCATCTCAATGCTGGGACTGGTCTGCATGTTGGCGGTCGTGTCGGTGACATTGGTGGCGGTACCCAGGGTGCCACTCCCGGCATCGAACCGTCGCATCCAGATGCCGCGACTGCTGCCATCGCCGCCATCGTAGGTCCGCCATACGGCGACATAGTTGCCGGCGTCGTCAATCGCGACATCGCCGTTGCCAGCGGTGATGTCATTCTGCAGCAGCACCTGAGATGCATCGATGCCGTTGCCGTTGGCAAAATCGAAACGGCGCACGTGGGCTCCCAAGTCGTCATCCCACAGCAGCGCGAACTGCCCGGAGTCGGAGAGGGAAACGGCGACATCGCCCTGTCCAAATGTGGTCGACGTATTCGCCAGTCGTTCCGCGCCGTCCAGGGCCACACCGCTGGAGTTGAAGCGCCGATAAAAGATCCCGTAACTGTCACCGGGCCCGTTGCCTTGCCAGGCGATGACATAGTTGCCGGCGCTGTCCATCGCGATCGACGATGACTCCTGTGTGCCTCCGGTCGTCGTGTTGATGCGGACTTCGTTGCCAGCAGAACCGTTGGCGCCAAAGCGGCGGGCGTAAACGTTGGCCCCGGTCCCATCCTGGTCGACACTCGTCCAGGTGATCACGAAGCTGCCGTCATCTGCCATGGCGACGGACGCCCAGTATTGGTCGCCGACGGCCGTCTGGTTCACTTGGAATGCAAGATCGACAGCGATGCCGAGCGAATTGAACTCCTGGGCGTAAACCCCCCACGAGGCATTCAACTCCGACCAGACGACAACGTAGTGGCCATTAGGCGCGATTGCGACCGCGCTGTGGCTGCCACGGTCGGTGTCCTCGGCGACGGTCCCATCGAGTGGCCGTGCGAATGTCGACTGAACCGGAGCAATGTCCTGATTCACCCGTTGTTCGGCGGTGTTGATCAGGGGAGTGAAGGTGACATACTCAACGGCCAACTGGGGACGCAGTGCGGTTGTGCCATCTTCCGCGGTCCGCAGTTCCAGGACCTGGCCATTCGAGGTGGTCAGCAGCCAGCCGAAGTTGCTTTCTCCGTTGACCCAGCGCTGCACGGTGCTCCGCAGACCGGTACCACTCAGGACAATCTGCCCGGGGGCGGAATCGGTCACCGTAAACACGAGATCGGGCGTCCCATGTGTTTCGGAGCCAATCTGGATTCCGTTCCCCATCGAGTTCCAGGTGGAATTCTGATCCCAACTGGTCGTGATGCGGTGCAGCGTGATCGTTTCGCCAACGTTGATATTGTTGACCACATCGAGCGTGAGCTCCACGTTTTGGACGGTGGAGCCGATTGGGATCTGGCCGGTGCCACCGCCAACAAGGCCATCGAATCGCAACACCCCCTGTGTGCCGTTGTCACCGATCTGCATGGACGTGAATGGCCGCCCTCCGTTGACGGTGTCTGGCGCGTTCGGATCGAGGACGAGATCGAGTGTTCCGTTGTAGCTGGCAACGCCGTTTTGGAACGTCTCGGTCTGCAGCAGGTGGAGCCATTCGGACTGCAGCCCCAGGGAAAACAGTGTGTTGGATTCAATGCTCCCGGTCTGGAACTCCAGTACCCAGTCACCACCAAGAATCGCCGCTCCGGTGGCATCTTCGCTGGCGGCGGTATCGGCTCCGGTTAACAGACTGATCGAGTTGAGCAGGGAAACACCGGCATCTGTCGCGGCGAGATCGCATCCATAGAACAACAGGTCCGCATCGTCGGTCAAGGCGTACTGCCAGGTACCGATCGCGGCAGCATGACGGTCGAATGACGCGGTGGACAGCCATGTGCTTCCCAACTGCGTGGCCCCGTCGTCGCCGTGGGCCACGATGTGGATGGCGGAGACGTCCGAGTAGTTCGCCAGTGTCTCGGTGATTTGATCAACGCCGTCCCGATCAGCATCAAGCACATGGACCGCGAGTTGACGATCAGGGAGTTCACGCTGCAGGTCGTCGAGCAACTGCTGCTGATCCGCGACATGACCATCAATGAAGACCAATTCCAGCCGTCGAGCACCGGCCAAGTCAGATGTTGTCGATTCTTCGGAATTGGTGGATGCTGTCGATTGAACGGGGGCGGAGTCTGGTGCGACGCCGGAGTCAAGCAAGGTGTCCGTTGACTCTGCTGGCTGAATGACGGTCTGCTCGGCAATCAGCGAGGGATCAATTGTGGGAAGAACAGCAGCAGGAGAAGCACTGAACAGAACGCGATCTTCGAGTTCGTGGAGCAGCAGTTCGCGCGTGCCGACCGCCGCTGATCGACGGGCAGACCAGTCGAGCAAGGTGCGCCACGTACTCTCCCTGAGATCGGGATGCTGTGGTTGTTGTGGCTCGGACATCCGCTGAACTCTGGTGGGGGCTCAAGTGCGCAGAGGCATCCCCGTGTGCCTCCTGACCATCTCGACGATAGCCCACTCAGAGCAGTCCGGTTGCGGAATCTGGGAAGGCTGGCTGGGAAAGGGATGAGATTCCGTTCGTAACGACCGGTTGTTCCTCGTCAACACGAATGCCGGGTTATGACAGGTGGCCGGGCATCCGGTTTGTGCCAGTCGGGTCGATTGCAGTGAAACGTCGTTTCACGAGTGTCCTGTCGCGGGCAGCGGTTCATCCGATTTCCGCCAATGCAGTGGCGGGAACTGTTGTGTTGCTGGGCGAACTGACTTGCTTCGCAGCGTGGAGCGTGCCGATTCGAAGATTGCGGGGTTCTGCCCCGTGAACCGCTCCCGCATTGCATCGATCAAGCAATTTCAAGGACCGGTTCCGGAACATGGTGCCCCAGACCGGTGATTCCACCTCACCCCTGGGGCCCTGTTGACGTGGCCTTCACGGATGTTGCACATGAACAAACGGATCGCTCAACTCATTGCCGCGGGCTTTGTGTCCACCGCTGGCTGGATGGTCTACGCTGCGGACCCGGTGTCAGCTCCGCATGACGTGATTCGCTTGCGGCAACCGGTTGCTGCGGAACCAATCTCCGTGGTGACGCCGCAGACCGAACAGACCTATCGTCCCGTTCAACCGCAAGAAGCCCCCACGTGGGAGCGATTCCCGAATCGCCGCACATCCCACAATGAAATGAGGAGCGAGTCGCGCCCGGCCGAACAGCAGCAATCAACACGTCGCCAACCAATCATCAAGGCGTTGCAGGCGCGATGGTTCTCAGATGCAGCGCGTGTCGAGGAACGAATCACGCAGACTCAGAGTGAAGAGATCCCTGGCGAGCCGGTCCCGTTGCCCGAATCGCTTCCCGTCGCTACTGACCAGGACGAAATTCCCCCTCCGCCGAGCCGGTCCATCACGGACGGGAACCCAGAGGACGTGAATGCAGATTCCGGGCCGTTCCTGGCTCCAATGGCTCCTGAAGGACAGTCGGTGCAGGAGACACTCTCATTGCCGCCGCAATCAACGGTGATTGGAACACTGGGGGCCGAGTCCTACGCACCCCCGTATGTCCCGTCCAACAACGATGCCGACGCTCTCCCCTGGATGTCCCCCTTCGAGGATCGGGCCTCCATGGCTCCGGTGCGTGAAGAGTTGAGCGTTCCCGCGAACTCTCTTGCGGAAATGCCTGCGGGCTTCGTCCCCTGGTGGGAAACCATCATCGAAAAGCGGATGCGCAATTCGGATTCCGAACTGCCAATCAACGTTGATCTGCTCACGATTGGTGCCTTGCAGCACGCTCCCCAGGTGCTGTCGCTGCGGACCGATCCCAACATCCGCAACACCTATCTGTGCGAAGAGTCCGCCGCGTTCGACTGGAAGTTCTTCTGGGACACCAAGTGGACCGACTCGAACACCCCAGTCGGTAACTCTCTGACATTGGGGGATCCGAATCTCGACCGCTTCAAGAATCACATCTGGACCGGCAGCGCGGGACTGCGTCGCCGGAATCCACTCGGGGGTGAGTTCGAGATCTCACAGCGACTTGGGTACGAAGATCAGAACTCGACGTTCTTCATCCCTCCGAATCAGGGAACAACCCGATTGCAGGTAACTTACACGCAACCGCTGCTGGCTGGTGGCGGCGTGGCCTACAACCGTAGTCGCATCATGCTGGCGCAGGTCGATTCGAACCGTTCGTTCGACGAGGTTTCCGAGGAACTTCAAACGCATCTGACGAAAGTCACGGAAGCCTATTGGGAACTGTATCGGGCACGTGCCGCCTATTTGCAGCGACAGAAGCTCCTAATCAGCGCCGAAGATATCCTGGAAACGCTGGCGGGTCGGCAGGATGTCGACGCGCTGCAGAGGCAGGTGCTGCGGGCTCAGGCCGCCGTAGCCGGACGTCGAGCCGAAATCGTGCGTTCCGCCGCCGCCATCCGCAATGCGGAGTCACGTCTGCGACTGTTGGTCAACGATCCTCAATTGCTCCAGGTTGGACGCATCGAACTTGTTCCGATTGAGTATCCCCGTCGTGACTATGTTCCGCTGTCGATGACCGGCAGCCTGCAAAGCGCGCTCAACTATCGCCCTGACATTTCCCAAGCGATTCGTGACTTGCGTTCGGCGGGAATCCGGCTGGGGGTCGCCGAGAACGAACTCTTGCCCCGACTCGATCTGGTGCTGCAAACCTACGTGAACGGACTGGCGGCTGGCGGAGATATCGGCTCCAGTCTCGGCAAGCAGGTCTCTGAAGGGCGTCCAAGCTATTCCGCCGGATTGGAATTCGAGGTTCCGCTGGGGAATCGGGCAGCGAATGCTCGTGTGGACCGGCGACAGCTGGAAATGAATCGGGCCGTCTTTGACTTCCGCACCGTGGTCGAAACGGGGCTGACAGAAGTGGAACTCGCCGTCCGGGAAGCAGAGACGTCGTATCGCGAGATGATGAGTCAGTATCAGTCCCTCATCGCGGCGCAAACGGAAGCGAGTTACCTCGATGACCGTTGGCGTTGGCTGCCGGGTGGTGATCGCGGGACAACGTTATTGCTCGAAGATCTGCTCGACGCCCAAGAACGACTGGCCGATACCGAATCGGAGTTCGTTGCCTCCCAGGTTGCGTACGTCACCTCGCTGACGCGGGTCCGACAAGCGATGGGGACACTGCTCCAGGCCGAAATGCTGCCGTTCGAAATCGAGCAGGCGGGTCAGTCGTCACCGGGCGAGCCGGAACTCATCATGCCGTATGACGCTTCGGTTCAACCGCTGCCAACCGAAGAATCTGTGAATAACTCCGAATCCAATCCATTGTTACCCGCACAAGAAGGAATATGAGCTACCTAATTGGATGAGATCTGCACGGATGCATGATTTGCCCAGCCAGCGGGTCGCACCACGCGAATCATGTCAACAGGTTTCGCACTCTCTGGAGGTTCCAAACCGTCTCGCCGCTTGCGGTTTCGAGAGGACGCCGGACTGATTGCGCGCATTCAAGAGACGACATGCAAGATGCATGCGTTGTCGGATCAACAGGTGGTGCACTATGTGGACCAGCTGCGTGAAAGCGTCTCTTCGGGTACTGAGGTCACAGATCTGGACTTGCTGGAGGCGGGCTTTAGCCTCGTGAATGAAGCGGTGCGCCGCACGTTTGGCTACACCTACTACGACGTCCAACTCCTGGCTGGGATGATTCTCACCCGCGGTGGAATCGCCGAGATGGCCACTGGCGAAGGGAAGACACTGACGGCTGCATTGCCTGCGTTCATGCATGCATTGAAGGGTCACGGAGTGCATGTCGCCTCTGCGAACACGTATCTGGCGGAACGCGATCAGGAGTTACTGCAGCCTGTCTTCGAGAGATTGGGCATGAGCTGCGGGCTGGCGAAAGATCAGGCGACGCCTGAGGTGAAACGCCCGGCCTATGATTGCGATATTACCTACGCCACCGGGCATGAATTTGGATTCGACTACTTGCGTGATCAAGTCTCATTGCGCGGGGCGGAGCACCAGAAGCTGGGCAAGAAGTTCCTCAGCCGATTGGCGCAGCCGGTTGGCCAGCGGGCACGCATGCAGCGAGGACTGGCATTTGCGATTATCGATGAGGCGGACAACATTCTGCTCGACGATGCGGTCTCGCCACTGCTCCTGAGTCAGCAATCGTCCAAGACCGCTGAAGATGCGGCACTGTACATCGCTGCCTGCGACTTCGCAGCGACAATGGCCGAGGGGGACGACTTCTTCATCGATCCCCGTACTCGACAATTGTTGCTCACGCAGTCGGGTCTTGATCGTGCGCATGCCGCGCTCGATGAGCAGTTGCCACTCGAACTGTTGCAACATCCCTGGGCGCAGTACGTCGAACAGTCGCTCAAGGCGCGGCACCTGATGCAGCGCGACGTACACTATATCGTGAATGAGGAAGAGGAAGTTCAAATCGTCGACGAGTCGACAGGTCGCATCTTCACTGACCGCTCCTGGCGGGATGGCCTACATCAGGCGGTTGAAGCGAAAGAGGGTGTGAACATCACTGGTGCAAAGCTGTCGCTGGCACGAATCACCCGGCAGCGGTTCTATCGGCTCTACGGCGGTCTGTGCGGCATGACCGGGACGGCGACCGGCAGCGAAAGCGAATTTCAGCACGTGTATGGCGTCGGCGTGGCTGCAGTGCCACTGCGCTGCCCCAGCCGTCGCGTGGTTTTGCCGACCGTCTACTTTCCCACGCGCGATGCCAAGTGGGATGCCGTCGCGAAGTCCATTCAGGAACGTCATCGGGAGGGACAGCCCATTCTTGTTGGCACTCGCAGTATCGCCGACAGTTGGCAACTTGCGTCGATTCTGGAAGACCATCAACTCCCGTTTCAACTGCTCAATGGCCGTCAGGACGCGGAGGAAGCCGAAGTCATCGCGTCGGCCGGTGAGGTCGGCGCGGTCACCATTGCAACCAATCTCGCGGGGCGTGGGACCGACATCAAACTGTCTGCCGCGGCACTGGAATGCGGTGGACTGCATGTCATTGCAGGAGAGCGCCACACATCGAGTCGAATTGACCGACAGCTCATTGGTCGCTGCGCGCGACAAGGTGATCCTGGAACTGCACAGTTCTTTGTGAGCGCTGAAGATGACATTCCCGTCCAGCATTCGCCGGCCATCGCAGCGCAGATGCGCCGCCTGACACAACAACACACTTGTCCGGGCCAGTTTGATCCCGCGCTGCGCAGGATTCAGCAGCGAATCGAACGCCGTCATGAAACTCAGCGTCGCGACATGTTGCGAATGGATCTCGAACGCGACTCCGTCCTTGCAAAATTTTGGGGAGAGAATTGATGCTATTTCTGCAATCACGTCGGCGACTGGCTGGCACAATCGCACTGGCGTGCCTCGTCAGCGCCCTCAACACGTCCGTACGCGCCGGTGAGATCGAAGGCTTCACGGAACCATACCGCGACATCGATGTCGCCGCCGCCGATTCCGGGATCGTCGAGCAGATTGCCGTCGCGGAAGGAGAAGCGGTCACGGAAGGTCAGTCGCTGGGGCAACTCAATCTCGATGTCCTGAAGGCGACCCTTGAAATTGCCGACCAGACGCGGAAGTCTGAGGGACGACTCAAGTCGGCGCAGGCGGAACTGCGACTCAAGCAGGAGCGACTTGCCAAGCTGAAGATGCTGCTCGAACGCAAGAGTGCCTCGCAAGAAGAAGTTGAACGGACCGCCGTCGAGCTTGAAGTTGCCGAAGCTCAGGTTCTGGCCGTGCAGGAAGAACTGGCAATCCGTCAGCTCGAACACATGCGGATTGAGAAGCAGATCGAAATGCGACTGTTCCGTTCTCCCATTAACGGCGTAGTGACCCGCGTTTTCAAAGATCAAGGGGAGTTCGTTTCGCCGACAGATGCCGTGGTCCTGAACGTGGTTCAACTGGACCCCCTGTTGTGCGTCTTCTCAGTCCCGAGTGTCCTGGGACGGACGTTGAAGGCAGAGAGCACGGTGCAACTGCAGGTCTCGGACGCAAAGTTGAGTCAGAGTGGCACGGTGGAGTTCGTCTCGCCAGTCACCGATGCTCAGAGCGGAACGATCCAGATCAAGGTCCGATTGCCGAATCCCGAACGCAAGTTCCGAAGTGGGGATAAGTGCTATCTGGTGGTCGATGGACCAGTGCCAACGGAGCAGAAAGCTCAGGCTCCACCTGCGACAAGCACCCGATCCGCATTCCGTAGCCCGCAGGAGCAGCGTTAATGGCTTCTGGAGTGGAGTCCCCGACCGCAGCTTCGCAGTCTCCCCAGGTCACGGGCGCTGCATTTCAACCGAAGCCGACACCCGGCCTCGAAAGTGGAATGCAGACGCTCCAGGGGTTGTGTCTGCAGGCCGCCAGCGAGGTCACAACGCGCGAACAGTTCTTGGGTCGTCTCGCCACAGTGCTCTCCCAGGTGGTGCGTCCCGATACCGTGGTGCATTGTCGCCTGAACGATGATGGCAGCGTGGCGCTCGATGGTCTGCTACATCCCGTGACTGGGTTGTCGGAGGAATTCCGGAAGGCGCTCTCGATTCAGGGAGCGAACGCGATTCACAAACGCACGGCTTACTTAGGTCGACTCGGTCGCCCACCAGCGGTCTTGCTGGTCGCTGTGCCGGTCCACTCCAGTGACGTGGTCAAGGAATCGATCGCGGTCTTATTCACGTCGCCTCCCACGACCGCTGACGTCCTGATCGCGGTCGTTGAATTGGTCGTTGCTCAGGTGAGCCTGTGGGACGCACGTCATGCAGCGCGGAGCCAGGATGACGCTGCCGAAACGGCCGCTGCAATTCTTGATCTGATCGCACGGCTCGAATCGGCGCCACATCTGAGAGCCGCAGCCCAGCAACTGGTGGGTGAGCTGTCGCAGTATCTGGATGGGCCGGAAGTCCATCTGTTGCAGTATGACCACGAACGATTCTCGTTGGTGGCGAGCCATGGCGAATCGATCCCGCTGGAAAAGCGACGCGATCTGCTCGTGAGTGCGGCGGAGGAAGCGTTGATTCGCGGCGAGGCCGGAGTCTGGCCGACAGCGGTGGCGACTCAGCGACATGCTCTGCTGACGCACCGTCAATTGGCGACGGAGGCCAAACAGGAGGCAGTGGTTTCCATTCCCCTGCTGGATGAGACGAGTCGTCCCCAAGGCGTCCTGGTCCTGTTGGGGGACTCTACTCTGGTCGATCCCGGCGATGGTGTGGCCTTTCTGCGGGGTGCGGCACCACCGCTGGCAGGTTGCTTAAAGACCATCGCTCGCGCCGAACGACCTGCCTGGCTACAGACTTTGGACCGGTGGGGACACAAGCTCCGCTCTCGAACCTCCATGGTGATCGCCAGCCTGGCGATCGTGTTGCTTGGCGTGATGTTTGTCCCGTGGCCGTACCGCATCGCCTGTGACTGCGAAGTACAACCGGTCACACGGCGATACATCGCCGCTCCGTTTGAAGGGCGACTGGAGTCGGCACTCGTCGAACCGGGGGATGCGGTCACCGAGAATCAAGTGTTGGCGCGGCTTGATGGTCGGGAAATTCACTGGGAACTCGAAGGGGTACTCGCCGACCTGCATCGATCGCTCAAAGAAGTGGACGGATATCAATCGGCGGGGGAATACGGCGATGCGGAAGTCGCGCGACTGGAAGCCGAGCGACTGCGTCTGAAGAGTGAATTGCTGCAGCATCGCAGCGAGCGACTCGAAATCACCAGTCCGATTTCCGGTGTCATCGTGGCTGGAGACCTGCGTAAGACGGAAGGGGCTCCGGTCACCGTGGGGCAGACCATGTTCGAGATCGCACCACTCGATGAAATGCTGGTGGAGATTCAGATCCCGGAAAGCGAAGTGCGGTACGTCACACCTGGGATGTCGGTCCGCGTCGCGCTGGATGCGTTTCCTGATCGAGTCTGGGAGGGCACGGTGCAGCGCGTCTATCCTCGCGCTGAGATTCGCCAGGATCAACAAGTGTTCCTGGCCGAGCTGCAGCTCTCGAATGAATACGAACTTTTGCGGCCCGGCATGCAGGGGCGTGTGAAGATCACCTCTGCATCCCATCCCATCGGCTGGAACCTGTTCCATCACGCCTGGGAGCAGGCCGGCATGTGGGCTGGGTTTTAGATGAGACGCAAGGTGAGAACCGTGGCGGAACGTGGATTGTGTAGGAATATGTCCGCGTTCCGCCCACGGAACACCAACCGACCAGAATCCATCCCCTCGCAGTTTACCGCTACGCCCTAACCCCGCCCCCGACTGCAGTGCTCAACCTCTCAACTCAAGAACTGATCCACTCGCGGCTGCGTCTGCATGAAGACGTGGTGGTGACGCCTGTGCGGAAGCAGGGAGAGGTGGTGTATCAACTCGAGTCGAAACAGCAGGGGCGGTTCTTCTCGATCGGTTACGCGGAGTATCTGTTCTGCTCGCTGCTCGATGGGCGGACCACACTGGCCGAAGCCGCGACACTCGCCGCGCGCGCGTTGGGTGCAGATGCTTTCAACGAACGTGAAGCAGTCTCCATTTCCTCCTGGCTGATTGACAACGGCCTGGCGACACCGATGCAGCGGGCTGGATTGCAACGGACAACGCAAGCGATGCCCCGTTCGCGCTGGTCGCTCAATCCATTCTGGATGAAGTTCCCATTGCTGAACCCTGACAAGTTGGTGCAGACGCTCGTACCGATTCTGGGAGGGCTGTTCTCGTTTCCGGTCTTCTGTCTGGCCCTGCTCCTGTTTGGCTGGTCTGGGATCTTGCTGGTGGGCCGCTGGGAAGAGTTCGCGGCCGCATCGAGTCTCTTATTCGTCCCGCAGAACTGGCTCTGGATGGGGCTGATCTGGATCGCGCTCAAGCTTGTGCATGAGTTTGCGCATGCCATCTCGTGTCGCCGGTATGGGGGGCAGGTGCGGGAGATGGGGCTGGTGTTCATCCTGTTCGCGCCGATCGCCTATGTCGATGTTACTTCATCATGGGCGTTTCCATCACGCTGGCGAAGGATGGCGGTCGCTGCGGCGGGCATGTACATCGAGCTGATCGTGGCCGCCATTGCGATCATCCTATGGTGCTCCTCCGACAACCCGGTCCTGCGATTTGTCTTGTACCAGACGATCGTCATGGCGGGAGTGACCACCGTGTTGTTCAACGCCAATCCGCTGATGCGTTTCGACGGGTACTACATCTTGTCGGATCTCCTCGGCATTCCGAACCTGTACACCCAGGGGAGTAAGGCGTCTGCACAGTGGTTGGGACGTCTGGTATGGGGGCATGGCAGCCCGAGCAAGGAGGTGCGAGGCTGGGAGGCGCGCCTGCTGGTGATCTATGGACTTCTCTCCGGATGCTGGCGTGTGCTGGTGACAATTTCTCTGACAATAGCCGCAGCGGTGCTGTTTGCGGGAGCGGGACTCGTGCTGGCGGGGATCGGTGTCGTGATGTTCGCCGTGCCACTGTTGCGGCAACTCTTCGGCGTGTTGAATCGCGAGTGGCGCGAGCATCCTTTGGCACTGGTGCGGGGGCTGGTTGTGCTGGGGAGCGTGGCAACGATGGTGGGCCTGATCGTCTTCTACCTCCCCTGCCCCGGGACGAATCATGCACCGGGGATCATCGAATACCAGGATTTGCAGGTGATCCGTCCCGAGACTCCGGGTTTCGTAGCGCGGATGTTGGTGCGTGAAGGAGATGAAGTCACGGCAGGTGAGATTCTGGCCGAACTGCGCAACGAGGAACTCGACAACGAAGTCGCTGATCTCAAACTGGCCATCGCCCAATCGCAGTCGCGACACCGCAAATTGACGCGTGGAGGGGAGATCTCTGCCGCCCAGGTGGAAGCCCGCAATCAACGTACGTTGCAGGAACGGCTGGACGATCGCCTCACGCGGCAGGCAGGGCTCAAGGTGATCGCAAAAGAGAGCGGTCGCATCGTTGGACATCGGCTGGGTGAACTCGTCGGGACTTACCTTGACGAAGGGGCTGAACTCCTGGCGATTGGCCGCGAACAATCCAAGGAGATCCAGGTCTCCATTCCACAGGCAGCACTGGAAGTCGCCGAAGCGTCTCTGGGGACAGAGAGGACCGTTCGTGTTCCCGGAGTCGGATTGATTCAAGGGGAGGTCGAACGACTGGTCCCTCGCGCCAGCGTGAAGACGCCGCATGCAGCGCTGCTGGTCCCCTACGGAGGCGATTTGGCGGTCATGATTGACCGGCAGAAATCGGACAACGAAGAGATCAGCTATTTGCTGACCGAACCGCGATTCCTGATGACGATCCCCCTGTCCGAAACCGACTCGCGAAGAGTCCATGCGGGCCAACGCGCCGCGCTGCAACTGGGATTCGGATCCCGGTCGATTGCCCAGGTGACCTACGCTGGAATCCAACGCTGGCTGAGAGAGAAATTTCAGCTTGCGAAAGAGTCTGCGTGACGGGTATCGCGGGAGCTCCGCCGAACGCAGTCTCTCGACCGCCATGGTCCGTGGCATTTTACCGCAAGAGACGACGCTGGACCGTGCAACGATCCACGACTTTGGAGTTCCGAACCAGCCACGCTCTGGACTCTCCACTCTCCCCTTGGCGGTCGATCGACGGACGTCGCCTGGGGGTGCGACCGCAGTGGATGCGCTACGGAACGAGCGACGTGACATAGTCGCGATAGGCCTGCTCTAGATCGGCGAATGATTTTCCGGTCAATTCGTCAAGTGGTTTGGCTGCGTTGCGAATCCGTTCGCTGGGGCTGTAGATCTGAGACAGATGCGCGATGAGTGCATCGCGATAGTCTCCCTGCTGAGCATTTAGAAAGAAGTGCGTCATCGTAGCGGCTTGGGCGTAGTACTTTTGTAGCGTTGCGACATCGCCCGCACTCTGAAACTGCTGCATTCCCAGTTGCGTAAACGAGGCGAAGTCGTAGTACTCTCCGTCGGTCACCAGGCGCTCGCGCGCCCAGGAGAAGCGAGGATGCTCGGGATTGCCGGTCGTCACACGGCGGCCATCGCGGCGGTACGACTCCATGTAACAGGCGATGCCTTCAACCAGCCAGAAGTTCTGTTTCTGGCCGACGTCAATCACCCGGGTGCTGCTTTCTCCGAGCAGTTGATGTGTGACTTCGTGGAACATGGTTTCCAAATTCTGCTGCTGTTCCTCCGATTGATGATAGAAATACGCGATCCGATTGCGCGGCAGGTACAGTCCGTTGGTGATCGCGATGTTGGGTTGCTGCTGAATAAGATGCTGTACGAAGTCGTTCTTGTTCCGGAAGTAGTACACCGTGTACCGGCGACCAGGCGATGAGGCAGCCGCTTCCCCTTTGTCGAACAGCCGCTGCATCTGTTGCGGCGTGTTGAAGACGGCGGCGAACTCCCGCACAAAGAATTGGTGGAATCGCTCCAGTTCCTGGCCGATCAGTACGCCCTGTTCAAGGCTGTGGTTCGTCTTGATGTAGAAGTGTTCGGTGGCGACTTCCCATGCCTGGCGGAAGTCGCTCCGCATGGCGGCCTCACGTTCAGCCGTGATCCACTTCCCCTGGTAGTTGCGTTCCCCCTGCTCGTAACGGGGGACGTGCGTCTTGGGGAGCCAGCCGTACACAGGATGCTCGACGTTTCCCTTGCGGGTCATCGTTGCCGCGAACGGCGTGGTCCAATCCTCACCGACTCGGACGAATCCGAGCGCGGCACGGGCGTATTTGTGATTGGGATCGTGAAACGCGACTTCCCGCATCAATTGGAACGCGAAACTGACGTGGCCCTGGTGGAGCGCATCGCGCGAGAGTTTGTACAGAGCGAGCGCGTGATCCGTTTCCAGCTTACGCAGTTTGGCACGCCAGGCGAGTTCCGCATCGGGGAGATTCACCGGCACATCGGGAAGAATCTGCGCCGGGAGATCGTCGAGATCGAGCGTTTGCTCGACGGCTGGCACTGCACGCAGGCGAATCTGCTGTGCATCCGAGAAGTAGCTGCCTTGTTCACACACATCGGCCAGCTTGATCATTTCGCCACGAAAGTTGGATGCAGCGTCGGTGTACCGCTTATGCAGCAGTTGGAGCCCACGGTCTGCAGCCAATGCGGTCGTATCGATCGCAAGGATCGTGAGGGCCATCAGAGTGGCGATGAGTACACGAAGACAGGCGGCCATCAAGCCCTCACGGCGACAAAGCTGATGCGAATTGCAACATTGGCGGACTAATCGTCACATCCAATCTTACGAGGAAACGTTCCCCGGCTGAACCCCAATCCCCTCGCGCGTCGCGACCCCGGTAGTATAGATTTGCAGCATTGGCATGACTTTCCACCAAACCACTGAGCCGATGGTGTCCCCCGTACCTGGAAAACGACAACTGGCTGCAAGGCTGTTCGATTCCACTGGCATTCGAAGCATGTTTCGCTTCTCGCCAGCGTGGTCAGGGCTGCTCGTATTGAATTACCACCGGGTGGGTGACGTAGGGGATACGCATCTGGATGAAGGAGTCTTCAGTGCGACGCAACAGGAGTTCGATGAACAGG
>JAGQQB010000339.1 GCA_020426425.1 Planctomycetaceae bacterium
GCAGCCTGTTCCAGCGGGAACCGTGTGGAACGTGCCGGGACAGGAAACGGCGATCACCGTCCGTGAGCCGATCGAGATGGGGCACAAAGTCTGCGTTCGCGACATTGTACAGGCGGCTCCCATTCGGAAGTATGGTCAACCGATTGGCTTTGCCAGCGAGGCGATAGCGACCGGTTCCTGGGTGCATACGCACAATGTCTCGTTGGGCACATTGCAGCAGGAGTACGAGTTTTGCACGGCGGTTCCGCCCCGTCCGGTTCCCATGACCGGTCGGACCTTCCAAGGGTATCGCCGTCGCGATGGACGGGCCGGGACGCGGAACTACATCGCGATTATCAGTACGGTGAACTGCTCGGCGACATCGTCGAAATACATCGCTCAGCACTTCGACACCGAGTTGCTCGACGCGTTTCCGAACGTGGATGGCATCGTCCCGCTGATGCACAAGGGAGGCTGTGCGCTGGAGTACGGCGGGACAGATCATCAGCAGCTCAACCGGACGTTGGCCGGATTCGCGCAGCATGCAAACGTGGCGGCCTATCTGATTGTTGGCCTGGGATGCGAAACGGCGCAGGCGGCGTTCCTCGCCGAACAGCATGGACTCGTGCAGTTGGATGCGCCGGGGGGACCAGTGCACACACCCGGGCCACTGGTGATGAACATCCAGGACGAAGGGGGTGTCGCACGCACGGTGCGACGCGGCGTTGAACGCTTGCGGGAGATGTTGCCCGAGGTCAATCAGGCAGTTCGTGAGCCGATTCCGGTGAGTGAATTGATGCTTGCGACCGAGTGCGGCGGCAGCGATGGCAGCAGTGGCATCACCGCGAATCCGGCTCTGGGAATCGCGAGCGACCTCCTCGTTGCGCATGGCGGCACGTCCATCCTGTCCGAGGTTCCAGAAATCTATGGGGGCGAGCATTTGTTGCTGCGTCGTGCGGTGTCGCGTGACGTCGGTGAAAAGTTGCTGGAACGGCTGCGGTGGTGGGAGGATTACGCGCGGCGGTTCGATGCCCAGATCGACAACAATCCTTCCTATGGCAACAAGCGGGGCGGGCTGACGACGATCTACGAGAAGTCGCTGGGCGCAATCGCCAAGGGCGGGAGCACCGCGCTCCAGGCGGTGTACGACTACGCCCAGCCAGTCTCGCAGAAGGGCTTCGTTGTCATGGATTCGCCCGGCTTCGATCCTCCTTCGGTCACCGGTATGGTGGCGGGGGGGGCCAACGTGGTGGTCTTCACGACCGGACGCGGCAGCTGCTACGGCTGCAAACCGGTGCCCACAATCAAGGTCGCCACCAACACGCCCTTGTTCCGCCGGATGCAGGAGGACATGGACATCAATGCGGGAACCATCCTCGATGGAGAAGCGACCGTGCAGCAAGTGGGCGAAGAAATTTTCGAAATGATCATCCGCGTGGCGAGCGGGGAGCAGACCAAGAGCGAAGCGCAAGGGATTGGAGACGAAGAGTTCTGCCCGTGGGTGCCGGGGCCGGTTTTTTGAGGAGGAAGGAGGGGGGACCGTTGGTATTGCGGAGTTGTTTGCTGGACATCAATTCGCAAGATGCACGCGACCTTAGTCCTTGTGGGGTTCGGCATCGCTTTGTGCGCGTCGTGCTTCGTCGGCGGCGTAGGCTTCGACTTCGAAAGGGTTCTCGAAGTAGGCATCGCGGCCCATCAGCCAAAGGGCGAATGAGCAACCCAAATAGGCGGGAACAAACAGTGGTCCCCAACGTTCGCATTGTCTGACGTGGACCCATTCGTGCTCGCGGCAATGGTCCAGCACTTTGGCATCGCGCCCAATGATGACGTGCCCCAGGGTCATGGCGGCTGCCCGAATGGGAGTGTACTTAAGGAGTGTGGTGAGCAGACCGCCATGAAACTCGATGGCCCGTGTTCGCAGCTGCGCCCGTCCGCCCGTCGCCACTCCCAGCAGCCCGAGTACAAGACCGAGTGCAGTGGTGGGGGAGGCCCAGAGCCAGCAGAGGGGGCGAAGGAATCGGTACATGTGTTGCGAGTTTCGACTTTCGGTGTTGATTACGTTGCTCTCAAGTGTCGCGACTCCCTGCGCCTCGCTCGCCGCTTGGCATTGATGAGGAAGAGGGGGCGATATTCGGACTGTGCGATCACCTCAATAGCGGCGCTGCCACTCTCAATGAATCAGTCTCAGGTGATCCGTTACAGGACGTGTGCAAACTGAGAAACATTCCCGGGCATTATACCCGTTCGTTGACGTTCTGGCTCGTCGCCGATACCGTTTCTGCTGGTTTGGCAGGCGGCCACCTGTTTCTGATCCAGCTGGCGTGAACTCGCACAGGGATGGTGATGCGTGTCCGCCGTCAGGCCCGGGAAGCGTTCGTCCTTGAGCTTCCTTTCCACGCAGCCTGCCTCCCCATCGCCCTGACGAAATGTATCGTCGACTCGGTGAATTTGTTTGCCGCAATCCCTGGCTGATGATCGCCGTCTGGACGGTGCTTGTCATTGCCGCGGGCGTCTTCGCGCCGACAGGCGTCTCGGTCTGGCAGGATGGCGAATTCGCATTCCTGCCGCAGGATTCCAGCAGTCGGCGCGCCGAACGACTCTTTCGTGACGCATTCCTTGGCAAGGAAGCCGAGCACCCTGATCAGCATGGCGCAGACGGAGAGACAGCCGGTGTCGCACCGCCCGTCGCGGATGAGGAGACGACCCCCTCTGCGGCGCCGGATCCCGACGAGGACACGCCGCCTGTCGAAGCGGCGGACAATAAGCCTGAAGTCCGCACATCGCTGCAGCCGGATCCCCTTGGGAGCAGCATCGTCATTGCTTTGGAACGGACCGACGATCCTTATGGATTACAGGACCAGGACTGGGAATTCGTTGAAGCGGAGCTGATTCCGCAGCTCGAATTGCTGCAACGGATCAGTCCCAAGGGGTACACCGAATTCGATGAACACCGGCAGCCATCGACTTGGGCGAGTTTGCCCGATGTCCCGCTGGCGAACCGGGTGATTCAGGGGGTCTCTACACCATCTGACAAACGGGTGGGGCCGCTGCTGCGGAGCGCGGACCAACGGGCGGCGCTGATTGTGATTGATTTGAAGACGGAGTTCCTGGACCGGCAGAACTCCTTGCTCGTCGCCAGATTGGAGAGCCTGATTGAGTCCCGCGAATTCCGGCTTAAGAAGCCGGTCGGAATGGTCGTCGCGCTGTCAGGTTCAGCGACGGTGGGACGCGATATGTTGCGTGCCGAAACCGAAAGCGCCAGTCGCACGGAATTGTATACCAAGGTCCTGGTGATCGTGCTGCTGCTGCTGATCTACCGCTCACCGCTACTGGCTCTGGTGCCGCTGGTTACCGTGGGCGTGGCCGTGGAACTGACGCGATTCCTGTTGCGGATCATGGCCCAACATGAACTGGTCGGATTGTTCAACGGCCTGGAGGTATATGTCACCGTTGTAGTGTACGGGGCGGGAGTGGACTATTGTCTGTTTCTAATCGCCCGCTATCGGGAAGAGCTCGATCGAGGATTGAGCTTCCGTGAGTCAATGGAACACTCGATTCGTCGCGTGGGCGCGGCGCTGGCCACCAGTGCCGGGACGAGTATCGTTGGAATTGCGATGATGGTTGCTGCCGAGTTTGGCAAATTCCGGCAGGCGGGCATCGCGATTTCGTTCGGGCTGTTCGTCGTCCTTTGTTTCGCGTTGACCTTCACGCCAGCATTCTTGTTGCTGCTACGGCAGTGGGCCTTCTGGCCCGATGTACGCAAGGAACGAATGCAGGCGAATGCGGGGTGGTTTCCGAGCACAACCCTGTGGAAGGCGTTGCAGGAGCACGACTGGATTGGTCGCATGTGGGATGGTGTGGCGAAACTGCTGGAGCGGCGTCCAGGTTTGGTGTTTGTCGTCACCTGTCTGGCGATGTTGCCGTTTGCAGGAATCGCCGTACAGCAGCATGGGAACTTGAGCTACGGTTTACTGAGCGATCTGCCCGTGAATGAACCGAGTGTGATCGGTGCCCGCGTCGTGCAACAGCACTTCGCCGCTGGGGTGACCGGACCGGCGACGGTTTTGATTCGCTTCGACGAAGAGGACTTGCACGCATTCGATCCGCTCGCCGACGAGGAATTGAATTCAGTTGCGGACG
>JAGQQB010000340.1 GCA_020426425.1 Planctomycetaceae bacterium
TAGAGCGCATCAAAAGCAAACAGCAGCCCCTGCGCACCAGTGATGTTGAGCGGAAGTTTCTCAACGAGGGTGAAGGGGCTTTTCCCTAGACCCTCCACCCTAGACCCTTGTCCCAGCGCAGCCGGCGTAATCCGATACAGCCCCTTGTCCCCCTGATCGCTGGCGATGATGCGGCCCTTGGGATCGGTGGTGATGCAGACCCACGAACCCATTTCTTCTTTGGGGACGGTGAACAATTTCTCCACCTGAAATCCGGGGAGAAGAACAAACGTGTCGCGCGGGATGCCGGTGTCGCTCGCTGGCGCGGAGAAGACGTTGTTCCACGGACCGACTCCCAATTCCCCTTTGTCTTCCAGCTTCACGACCTGCTTGGTGCCGCGATCAACGGCCGTCCACTCGGTCTTTGAAACGATGTGACTCCACTTCCCGTCCGTATGTTCAATGGCAATGCTGGCAATGAAGGCGGCGGCCCCCCCTTGATTATCCACATCGGCGGAGAACTCGTTTTCGCGACGCTGCAGGAGTTGCGTCACATCTTTCTCGACGGGCTCCTGCCATTCACTGCTGTTGGCGATGGGCTTGCCATTGAGCGTGAGCGACATCACGTTGTCGCACGAGGCTTTCACGACGACGCGTTTTGCTCCTGTGGCATCGAACCGCGTACTGATGGTGTACTTCCCATCGTTGTTCGGGCCCCACACCCAATGAGGTTTTGGTCCTTCCTGGAAGGGTACCGGTGCGGGCGTCTGCGCCTGCTCGGCTGGATCGGCATTCAATACGATGGAGGGGGCAATTTCCGGTGCCTGAGTTCGTTGGGCCGCGTCATCGGCCAGTGCGGCAAGCGTCACAGAGAGCACGCCGAGCAGGAGAGTGGAGAGGCGTAGGGAAGTCAGTCGTGGAGTGCGCATGGAGTCAATCACAGGTTGGGCCAAGGCGACGAATCGGTGCAAGTTGATGCGGCAGAGTGTAGAGGCCACTGAGACGGCTGTCGAATGGTTGAGCGGACGAGATGTTGTGTAATGTCTCCGATGTCGCGACGCCTGCATTTGACGGATTGTGGTTGTGCCTGAAGCTTCCAGCGTCGTGGGGCTCCAGCAAAGGACACCGCTAGCGATGCGCACGAGAAGTCCACCATTCCTCAGCCGCACCGCGATTTCGGTTCGGCCCCAGATTTGAGGATGCATGCCGTGGCAGTTGCTTATATGATTGTGTAACGGTGGCTGCGGTCTTCGTGCCATCGCCTGCCTGCCCATCGCGTCTCCTGTGCGCGGTCCTTCCCTGATTGTTCCAGCCGGAACCATGACCATGTCTCGATTGGACCTTTTCATCCCATTGGGGATTCTGTCTCTGCTTTGCTGCGGGTCAGGTGAACTGGTTGCGGCAGATGACCCTCGTGGCATTCAGTTCTTCGAGGCGAAAATTCGCCCCGTTCTCATTCAGCACTGCTATGAGTGTCACGCCGCCGATTCCAAGGAACTGGGAGGCGACTTGCGGGTGGATCTCCGCGCGGGTCTGTTGCAGGGGGGCGAGTCGGGACCGGCTGTTGTGCCGGGTAAGCCGGAAGAGAGTCTGCTGATTTCCTCGTTGGAATATCGCGACTTCGAAATGCCGCCAGCGGGCAAGCTCGATGAGAGTATTATTCGCGATTTCCGGCGTTGGGTACGGATGGGAGCGCCCGATCCGCGCGGTGGGGAAATGACGCTGGCGACACAGGACGTGGAGCCGACCGACGCGAAGGCGTTGTGGTCGCTGCAGCCAATTGAGCAACCGGTCGTGCCGGAGGTGGACGACGCACGCTGGTCGACGACCGAGGTCGATCGATTTCTGCAAGCCGCGCGAGTCGAGCATGGTCTCCAGACGGCATCAGCGGCATCGCCGACGGCGCTGTTGCGTCGCGTCAGTTTCGATTTGACCGGTCTGCCGCCATCGCCGGAACAGGTACACGCCTTCGTCGAGAATCCCTCACCTGCAGCGTATGCCAACTATGTTGACACGCTGCTTGCTTCGCCTCAGTTTGGCGAACGTTGGGGACGACACTGGCTCGATGTCGTCCGGTACGGGGAATCGGCTGGCAGCAGTCGAGATGTCCTCATGCTGTATGCATGGCGGTATCGAGACTATGTGATCGATGCGTTCAACGCTGATGTCCCCTACGACCGGTTTCTCGCCGAACAGCTTGCGGGCGATCTGCTCCCGGCTGACGGTCCTGCAGAGCGCGATCGACTTCAAGTCGCGACGGGCCTGCTGGCAATTGGTTCGAAGTCGCTCAATGGCGGCAATGTGGAACTCGATCTGGTAGACGACCAACTGGACGTGATTGGCAAGGCGATGTTGGGGCTGACAATCAGCTGTGCGCGCTGTCACGATCACAAGTTCGATCCCATCCCGACGGCCGACTATTACGCGCTGGCGGGCATCTTCCGCAGCACAGACACCTATTACGGCGGCAGTACGAATCGCCCGAAGAACTTGAATGACCAACTCAAGGTGTATCTCCCATTGGGCCCCGATGCGGAACAGACTGTGCGCCGAGCGCGGGAGTTGACGCGGCAGTCCAGTAGTGTGACAAAGGAATTGACAGCGCTGACCAAGGAACTCAAGACGTTGCAGAAGAAACTCCCTAAGGATTGGGAGCAGACGCGCGACAGGCTCACCGCTGCCGGGAACGCTTCAACGGACAACAGCGAGAGTTCCGACTCTGGCGAGGCGAAACCTGCGTTGACGGAGCAGCAGTCCAAGACTCTCGCAACGATCCAGGAGTACGAAGCGAAGCTCGCCCGTGAGCAGGAACTGCAGGCGGAAGCCAAAGAGGTGCGGGAGGCGGAGACGCAACTCCCCGCACTCGAGTTCGCGCATGGCACCCGGGAAGCCAGCAAGATCGGCGATTCGCCAATTCATATCCGGGGCGAACGGACCAAGACCGGTGATGTGGTGCCACGCGGCTATCTTTCGTGCGTTTCGTGTGTCGCCGAGGTGCCGCAAATCCGCGAGGAGAGTAGTGGACGGCTGGAGTTGTCCCAGTGGCTAACGCGTCCCGATCATCCATTGACGTCTCGCGTGGCGGTCAACCGCATCTGGCAACATTTGTTTGGACGCGGGTTGGTGGACACGGTGGACAACTTCGGCACGAACGGAACGGCCCCCACTCATCCGGAACTGCTGGACTGGCTCGCACGCCGCTATGTCGAGGAGCATGGCTGGTCGACGAAGGCGATGATACGCGAGTTGGTGCTGACGCAGTCGTATCAACTGGGGGCGGACTACATTGCTGACAGTGCAGAGCGGGATCCTGGCAATGAATATTACTGGAAGATGAGTCGGCGGCGTCTGGAAGCAGAAGCCCTGCGCGATGCAATGCTCGCTGCCAGTGGTCGACTCGAACTCAGTCGACCTCATGGTTCCCCAGTGCTGCAGGTGGGGGAAGGAGAAGTCGGCCGCGGGATCAACACAAAACCGCTGGAGCAGCCCTATCCGTATCGCAGTGTGTACCTGCCAATTATTCGCGGTCTACTGCCCGAGATGTTGCGGGTGTTCGATTTCCCAGAACCCAGCAATCCACAGGGACTGCGGGACGCCACCAACGTGCCTGCACAGTCGCTGTACCTGATGAACAGTCCGTTTGTCATTGAACAGTCCGAAGCACTTGCCCGGTTGATTGTCGAAGCGTCGGACGAAGATGCCGAACGCATTGAACTCGCCTGGCTTCGAGTGCTGGGACGCTCGCCACGTCCCGACGAAGTGACCCGAGTGATGGCCTACTTGAGTCAGTCTGAGGCGGAACTGTCGACGACAAAATCGCGCGCCTTGATGAGTTGGAGTTCAGTCTGCCAGGCGCTTTTCGCCGGGGCCGAGTTCCGTTATTTGGAATAGCTCTGCGCTGGGGCACTGGTGTGTGCCACGCGTTGCGATATACCCCGTTCGAGTCCAGCACGAGATCATCCTCACAGGAACCCACCCATGCTTCCTTCACTTTCTCGACGTGAGTTGTTAACGCAGGCCACCTGCGGTCTGGGCATGCTGGCTTTGGCCGATCTGAGTGCACCTGCGGCTCGCGCGGAGTACGTCAGTCCGCTCGCTCCCAAGCAACCACACTTCACTGCCCAGGCGAA
>JAGQQB010000341.1 GCA_020426425.1 Planctomycetaceae bacterium
GTTGTGGATCAGGAAGTCGCTCACCGCGCCGCCACTGGCCCAGAGGAAGCCGTGGAAGTGCCGGATCTGATACATCAACTCGCTCAGTTCGCCAGGGTTCTTCTCGACGAACGCCGAGCCGGTCGGACCAGCCTGCCGGTATGCCCGCAGCAGTGTGAGGTCGCCGATCTCGCCATTCTGAATGCGGTCGAACAGTTCGCCGCGAGCGAGACAGTGGCGGCACATCAGGCCGACGCCGACCTTCAGGTTCTTCGCCTTGGCGCCTTCGTTCACTTCAAGCATCTTGCGGGAGGAGGGGCCGTCCACGGTGATCGGCTTCTCCATGAAGACGTTGAGCCCCTTCTCAATCGCCTGCTGGTAGTGGACCCAGCGGAAGGCGACCGGAGTGGTCAGGATGACGATGTCGCCGGGACGCAGGCAGTCCATGGCGTGCTGGAAGGCATCGAAGCCGATGAACTTACGGTCATCAGGAACGTCGACCTGCTTTTCGAACTGCCGGTTGATGGTGTTGAAGCTGCCGTTAAGACGGTCTTCAAAGACGTCCGCCATCGCGACCAGTTTCGTCGGTCCGTACTGGGCGGAGAGAGCATTTGCCACCGCCCCGGTCCCTCGGCCACCGCAGCCAACCAGGGCGAGTTGCACCGCGTTGTCTTCGGCCGCGTACGCGCCGGCGGAAATCAATGAGGGAATAGTGAACGCGGCGGCGGCAACAGAACTCGACTTCAGCACATCACGGCGCGAAACTTGGGCATTCTTTTGAGGCATCGACAACTCCGAGTACGTTGAGGAACTGTTACCCGACAACGTTCCCAGAGTGCGGGACATCGCGGGATGGAATCAAGTCAACAGACGTGCTTCCATCACCATGTTCTAACGACTCGATGCTCCCGAGCCAACTTGAGGCCGCCGGTTTATGGACCGCGCCCGACGAGGGGGCTCGCGTTGAATCGGAACGGTGCGACAGATGACAAACAGATGGCCGCAGTTCTGGCAGCCGATCTCAGCCCCCACCCGGGCTGTTTGCAGCGCGACGGCTTGTGCTAATCGATGGCCACACAGCCCCAATTGGTAGCTGAGTGACGTTCCGCATCCGGGACAAAACTGAGGTAGGACGTTGGCTGACATGGTTGCTCCTCACGCAAGAACATGTGGGCAGGCGATCGGAAGCGATCACCCTGAGTGAGGAGCAGTGTCTCGATGGGTGTGACACCCCTGTGGCACACCTGTTTGAGCGACCTGGCCCGGTGCGTAATTTCCACGGGTGGTGAATACGCAGATCGGCCAGAAGTGCCGCAGTGGGGAAGAGGGATTGGGGACGAGGTAATCGTTACAAGCGGAACAGATTGTGTGGCTTGTGCAGGTTGCGATGCCTCTGGAGATTCGCCAAGCGGAATTGTCGCCGCATTCTTTGCAGTTCCTCAACCTCAACCAGGGGGACGGTCGAAACAGATGACTAGGTCATATGCAAACACCCCAAATTGACACCAACTCCAGGAGCACGATCATGTCCCCGGTCACACTCAGCGGGGCAGGAGGCACCACGGTCGAACGGATTCGAATCATTCAGGACCATCACACGGCGACAATCAACTCAGCCATCAGCGCATTCGAAGGCTGGCGCGAGGAGTGGACCCAGACCCGCTTAATCCTGGATCAATTGCTGGGACGACTGAATACCCGCCTGCAACAGTGTTGAGCCATGGCGTCGTTCTTGCGGCTTGTTCGTGAGGGCGACGCTACGGCGTTGCCCAACGCGGTTCACGGTGCAGTAGATGCCGCACGAAGAAGTCCATCTGTCGACGTGTTCCGTACGCGGAACCAGCCGCGCCATGACCGGCACCGGGCATCACCAGCAGGTCGAAATCCTTGTCGGCCTTGATCAACGCATCGACCACTTGCATCGTCGAGGCGGGATCGACATTGCGATCGAGTTCGCCGACGATCAGCAGTAATTTCCCCTCAAGCTTGTGAGCATTTGTGATGTTCGATTGCTCGGCAAAGTGTGGACCGACCGGCCAACCCATCCACAGTTCGTTCCACCAGACTTTGTCCATCCGGTTGTCGTGGCAACCGCAATCAGCGCAGCCGACATGATAGAAGTCAGGGTGCGCAGTGAGTGCGCGCACGGTGCTCTGACCGCCCGCTGAGCCGCCAAAGATTCCGACGCGGCTAAGATCCAGCTCAGGATGTTGCTTCGCCGCCGCCTGCATCCAGGCGATGCGATCAGGGAAGCCGGAGTCTCCGAGGTTCTGCCAGCAGACATCGTGAAACGCCTTGGAACGCTGCGAAGTCCCCATACCGTCGATCTGGACAACAACGAAGCCCAATTCGGCAAGTGCCTGTTCGTTGTAGTAAGGAGCAAAGCGTTTGGGTACAAAACTCCCCTGGGGCCCGGCGTATATCTGTTCGATCACTGGGTACTTCTTCGCCGGGTCATACGACTGCGGAAAGAACAACACACCGAAGATCGGCGTACTGCCGTCCCGACCTGGCGCCACGAAAGGTGTGGGCGCACGCCAACCAGTTGCCTCGAGCCGGGAACTGTCTCCTCGCTCCAAAACACAAATCAACGCGCCATCGCTGGCGCTCCGCAATTCGGTCACCAGTGGCATGTCGACTCGTGAGTAGCGATCGATCAAAAACCGTCCGTCGGGAGACTCTTCTACCTCGTGAGACCCGTGACCAGGGGTCAGTATGCACATTCCGGAGCCATCGAAATTCACGCGACAATAGTGCAAATAGTAGGGGTCCTGGTCAGGATCCACTCCGCCGGCATAGAACCAAAGACAGCGACGCGCCACATCGACGCGTTCCACACGGCGCACAACCCACTCACCACGCGTGATCTGGTGCTTCATTTGGCCCGTGGCGGCGTCGAATAGGTACAAATGGTTCCAACCGTCACGTTCTGACATCCAGAGTATTTCATCCGAATCCTCCAGGTAGTCAACGAACAGCTTGCCGGCATAGTCAATGAACGTCTTGCTCTGTTCGTCGATCAACGGAACGGCATTGCCGGTTGGTGGATCGACAGATATCACCCGCAGCACCTGGTGGCCTCGTTGATTGTACAGAAACGTCAATCTCTGCCCGTCAGCCCACCAGCGCAAGTCGGAGCAACTCCACGGCGTGTCGAACAGTCGTTCGTCGACAGACACTGCCTGTTTGGTTTCGACGTCAAACAGGCGAGGACGAGGTGCGTCGATCGGATCGCCTGGCTTGTTGTAATCCAGCGTATGCAGACGCGGTTGCAACTGGTCGGACGGCGACGATTCAATCAGGTGGATCTGCCGCGGCGTTGCACGGCGGACTTGCATTAGCGCCACGTAACGGGAATCGGGTGACCAATACAGTGGCGGCACGTAAGAGTCATCAGGCCGGCCATCGTCACTGAGTTGCGTGGCTTGGCCATCGGCCAGACTCGTCAGCCAGACATTGCCATCGCGCAATTCGGCCCGCCAACGACCATCTGGCGATTGCGTTGCCTGTTCTCGTCGCCGTGATCGCCATGGCCGTCGCTCTGTTGCTGTCTCGATTTTCAGCCGCGATTCGACATCCACCACTGCGTTACCGAATTGTTCCGTCGCTTCGAACACGGCCAGTGGTTCCTCGGCCTCCGACATCACCAGCCAAACGTGCCCGGCATACGTGTGTTGTTCACGCGTCTGCCCCGCGGGGATTTCACCGTAAGCGACACGGTTGCCGTTGCCATTCACCCACAGCAGCTTAACCGGTTGGTTTCGGCGATTGACGAACCGTATCGACGTTTCTGGTCCCGCGTTGCGTGAGCGACGGACTCGCCCCAGCGACCGGACTCCGGTCACGTCATCATCGGCAGCATCGTCGACGGCGATTGTGTAGTCGGCAAGCTGGCAACGGTAGCGCCGCCCACCGATGGAGAACTGGCACGACTGAAGGTCGCTGGCAAATCGGACGTGTCGCAGCGGCAAATTCTTGCTGTCAACGCTGTGCCCCAGCAGTTGTGACAGCCTTTCAGCCATGCGCAGGTGGTCGAAGGCGGGTCCTCGCCGTCCAGACGTCGCGTCAACCAAGACAAATTCCAACTGCTGCGGCCCGATTGCAA
>JAGQQB010000342.1 GCA_020426425.1 Planctomycetaceae bacterium
CATCACATCACGGCTCACGCCGTCAGAGATGGTCCCGAACAATCCCCCTTGTCCCCAGGGTCTCGCCAATGCCAGCACCACCAGTCCAATCAGACTCATGCGAATCAGCAGCAGTAGGATGTCCTGCAACCGAATCTTCCGTCGCGTCTTCCGCCCCAGTTCCAGAAACTGCATCGCCCCCCACTCGACGACGTCGAATTTCCGCTTGCTGAGCAAATGCGCAATGATCGGCAACGCCAGGGCCAGCAGCCCGGCGAGCATCGCAAAGTTGAGCAGTCCAAACGTCATTAAAACTCAGGCAGGCAAATCGAGGCAGGACAACCAAGGATGCGTGAGCATAATGACCGTGCGGACGAGAAGCCACCAGCGGGGTGACGTGCGGCCTCGTTGAAGGTCGAACGTTGAAGGTCGAACGTTGAAGGTCGAACGTTGAAGGTCGAACGTTGAAGGTCGAACGTTGAGGGTCGAACGTTGAGGGGTGAGGGTTGAGCGAGGTTCGTAGCCGATGCAGCCAGCATCGGCCAACCGCCAACCGCCATCACGGCAGTTCGATGCTGACGGCCATGATCACTGGGCAGACTGCGTCCAGCGGGCCTTTGATGAATTCGATCGTCTTGATCGTGTCCTGCTTGCCGGGCTGAATGCTGATCTGCCGCATCTGATGCTCGCCCATCATGAAGGCGAAGTTCGACTTGGTGACGTCGACGCGCTTGATGTAGTCGACGAAGTGATCGCCATTGAGCAGTGGATGATCTTCCGTTTCGCCGTTTTCGTAATGCAGCCGTACGGTCATCACTTCGCCTCGATCCTGCGTCATCGGATAGGCCCAGCCACCAATGCCGCTGAGCAGGTGGATCGACCGCGCCTGTTGGTTGCAGGCGAGTTCCACACTCTTGGGCTTCTTGGGTGGGAGATCGCCGTTGTTGGCATACAGCAGGATGACATTGGGCCGATTGTCCGGCAGCGGGTTAATGAAATCGAACTGCACGTTGTTGACCGTTCGCATTTCCCAGTTGTCCATCAACAAACGCTCTCGCTCCTTTTCGTAGAAGATCGGCTGCGCGGTGCAGGCGTTCGCGGCAAGGCGAATGGAGATGGGAACGGTCGATGCCGGTGAGATATGGGCGTTCCACTCGGCGACCGGAGTCCCCACGGCACTGTTCGGTGGAGCGTCAGTTGCTGTATTCGCGCCGTTGTTCGTCGCTGGATCGGTTGAGGAGAACAGCGAATTGGTAATGAGCACTGTGCTGAGCAGCAGCACCGCCGCACCGCCACCAACGTACACCATCGGATGAATGCTCGACTTCTTCTTCGACCTGCGTTTGCCGCGTTTGGGCTTCTGCGTCGGCATTTGCAGCGCGGTCATTTTTGAATTGACCGCGAACTCTTCGGAGCCGAAGTCCTGGAACAAGCCAGACGGGTTCACTGCCATGCTTGACGATGATGCGGTCGCAGTCGTCGAGGCTTCTGCCAGGGGAACATCGTCGACTGCTTTGAGGTCGCTTGCGTCCGGGCCTTTGCCGAGTAGACCTTCGTAATTCTTCTTTTGCGTAGGGATCAACTCCGGGTCAAACGGTGGCTGTGGGCGTTTGGCCCACTGCTTGAGATCCCGATAAAGCACCGCCGCACTCTCAGGCCGATCGCCGGGGGCTTTGGCCAGAGTGCCGTGCAGCAGTGCGGCGAAACCTTCGGGAATACCCGGCACCAGTTCGCGAATATCCTGCGGGTCTTCGCTCTGCTGCGCGATCAGCTTCTGGGCCGTGGTGTACCCGGGAAACAGGATGTTGCCGCGCAATGCGCTGTAAATGGTCGCGCCAAGGCTGAACAGGTCGGCTCGGTGATCCACATTGTGGCTATTGACCGCCTGTTCCGGGGCGATGTAGTCGACCGTACCGAGTTGATTCTGATCGACCGTGAGCGAATCATCGTTGCTGCTTTGCAGGGCGCACAAACCGAGATCGAGAATTCGTACACGGCCCTGGGCATCGATGAGCAGATTGCCCGGTTTGATATCGCGATGCACCATGCCCGCCCGGTGCGCATCGTGCAGACCGGCGACGGCCTGTCGCATAATGTCCGCCGCGAATTCCGGCGTGAGCGGACCTGCTTTGGCGACCAGCGTGGCGAGGTCAATCCCTTCGACGTATTCCATCACGATGTATGGTGATCCGCTCGACTCGTCAAAATCGTATGCGCGGACAATGTTGGGATGATTCAGCGCCGCGACTGCCTTCGCTTCCCGTTTGAATCGAGCGAGTTGTTCGGCCTCGCGATCTTTGCGATTGGGCTGGCTGATCACTTTGACCGCGACGAGCCGCTCCATCGAAAGCTGTTCGGCGAGATAGACCTTGCCCATGCCGCCGCGCCCGAGCAGATCGAGAATCCGGTACTTGCCGACATACATCCCCTGGTAGCGACCGGCGAGCAGGTTCTTGGCCTGATAGGTCGTGAGCAACTGATTCTTGATCAGCGTCTTGGCAACGCGCAGCGGTTCATCCTGCGCGTACTTGTCGAGTTGTGGCTGCAGTTCGTTGAGTAGACCCGCAGAGAGCAACTGACTCTTGCGCAGCAGTTCAAGAAACTCGCGACCATTCTGCGGTGCAGCCATCGTGATCCCCGGACATCGTTCGGCGCCAACCCCTTATCGCTGCCTGGGCAAGACAGGGAGACGCCACCCCTAAGCTCGACAACCGGTCAGCTTATCGAGCGATTCCGACAGGATGGAAACCTTGGTTGCAGGAAAATGTGTGTCGAGATGTGGCCAAAAACCAACAGGCCGTTACAGGCCGAACTGCGTCCGTACAACCTGAACTGATGCCGACGGCAAAAGGCTGACACCCAACCGCTATGACAACACCAGAGGCCCGGCACCGCAGAAGTCCGGATTCCCGAAGCGTTCCAGATGATGTCCCATGCTGTGCGCCAGCGTGAGCAGCAGTCGGTTGTGCGGTTCCTTTTTGAACTTCAGAGCACGACCCATCTCGACGTTGAGACCGCCGCCAATGCAGACAAACGGGATGTTGTCGAGCGTGTGCGAGTTCCCTTGTCCAAGTTCGTTGGTCCAGACGATGAGCGTGTTGTCGAGCATGCTGCCGATGCCGCCCGGTTCAGGTGTCTCGGCAAGTCGCTGCGCCAGGTAGGCGAGTTGTTCGCAGTACCAGGCGTTGATCTTGGTGAGCTTCTCCTGCGCGTCTTCGTTGCTGTCGGGTTCGTGGGAGAGTGTGTGATGCGTTTCGTCGATCTCCAGCCACTTCATCCGCGCCTGTCCGACGGAGTTGGTGAACTGCAGTGAAGCAACTCGCGTGAAGTCGGCCTGGAAGGCGTTGACCATCAGATCGATCTGCATCTTGCTGATCTTGGGGATGTTGTCGTTCTCCTCCCGCACACCGGGTTCAAGCTGGGGGACAGCATGGTCAAGGGTTGTCGCGCCAGCTTCGCTGAGCTGGCGTTCCATCTGCCGGATGAAGGTGGTCTGCTCTTCGAGCAGTTGGCGGTCTTCGGCACTGACGAGTTGGCTGACTTTGTCGAGGTCGGCCTGCACGTCATCGAGCACACTCCCGAGCAGTTCGCGATCCTGCAGTTGTCCGTACAGCTTGGCGAACATTTGGTATGGATCATCGACCGGGGCGATCGGCTGATTCGCGCCGGCATAGCACATGCGGGTCCAGGTATCGGCCCGATCAGGCACGACAACGCCGAATTCCAGCGAGCCGAACCGGGTACGCGTTTCTTCCTTGGACTGCAGGTAGTTCTTGATCTCCTGATCAATGGAGATTCCACTCGCCCAACCGGCGGGTGTGTGCGATCCACCCTGGATGTTGCCGGGGAACAACTCCGTCCCCGTCAGCAGACAGCCGATGCCGCGCATATGGTTGTCGCCATCGCCGCGAATCTTGTCGCACACACCGTGCAGTGTGAGCATGCGGTCTTTGAACGGCTCCAGCGGAGCGAGGATCGGTTTGAGTTCGCCGAGCGAACCGGCTTCATCGGGCCAGAACGTTTTCGGAACGATCCCATTCGGGCTGAACAGAATCACCAGTCGCTGCTTGCGGACACCGGATTCGGCAAACGCGAGACT
>JAGQQB010000343.1 GCA_020426425.1 Planctomycetaceae bacterium
GTATCATACCGTCGTCGTTGCAACCGATTCCGGGAAGGTCGTTTCCGGAATTCGGGTGCGGGAGACAGATCGAGAACTGATTGTGCGGGATGCCGAGAACCGCGAACTGGCGATCCCACTCGATTCGATTGAAGGTCAGAAGCAGGGACTTTCGCTGATGCCACCGGGATTGACCGCAAGCCTCACACGGCAGGAGATCGTCGATCTGGCCGCCTTCCTCGCCGCACTGGGCAAGCTGCCGGAGTTCACCATCAGTCCGCAGCCGATCATTCGGCAATGGCAAACAATGCTCGCCACACCAGCAGCGGCCCATCAACTACGACGTACGAGTTACGCCTCCGCCGCGACCGATGACGCCGCGTTCCAGTGGTCACCGCGCATTACCACGGTGAACGGGAATCTGCCGCTGGGCGAGCTACCGGAAGTGAGCGTGCGAAACCGCGTGCAAGGTGGGAATCGTGGCATGAGTTTTGTGCGTGCCGACCTTGAGTTTCCGGAGAACGGGCAACTCAAGCTGCAACTGGGTGAGATCTCCGGCCTGCAGGCCTGGCTGAATGACAAACCGATCCAACTCGCGGCGGAGGTCACGCTGGAAGCCGCTGCAGGCGTCCATCGATTGACGATCGCCATCGATCGTGCGGAACGAACCGTGCCGCTGCGGGTGGGGATGTAGCGATCCACAGCCCATCGTCGTTGATCGCTCCGCGATCAAACGCCCAATCCCAAGATCCGCGTTTGGATTGCGGAGATCGTTCGCGACTCTGGTCCTTCGACAAACGCTCACCGCCGCCGTGAAGTGGGGATGGGGGCGTTCGCTTCTCGCGCCATCTGCCAGATGAAATAGCCCATCACCGCCAGGCTTCCCAGGAATGCGTAGACGGACCACAGCGAGGTGAGCGCGACAATGCGCTCGCTGTCGTCCACGCCGTCGAGGTATTGAACCGCGATGGTCTGGCCGGGTTCGAAGTTCGCATCGGGATCAGCCATCGCTTCTCCATGCACGGTGCTACCCGAGGCATCCGCATATTGGTACGAAATCGCCAGTTTGGGGACTTCGACAGTTCGCTTAATGCGACGTCCTCGTCGCTCCTTCACGATTTCAATTCTTGTCTCGTTAACAACGGCATCAGTCCGTGTTGAGAAAACTGCATACCGCAACTCTTGCGCGGCGTACCAGGCCGAGACCAGGAAGAAGATCCCTGCAATCAGCACAAACTTGAATTTCTGGAGTTCTGAATCGTCATTCATCGGAGCCCTTTCACGGGAGAAAATCAGCGGAATCAACGCACCAGGGGGCCGAACGAGCGGCTGCCGCCGAACATTGGTTGTGCTGGCAAGCATCGGACCATCGTTCCTGCTCGCTCCGCGAACAGAAGTTGTCTCGCGGAGCGGTGCCCAACTCTAGCAGTAAGAGTCGAACACGCGGACCTGCTTCCAGTTCTCTTTGTTCTCGGCGATGAAGGTCAGATGCTCGGGGACCACCTGGTAGGCGTCGTGCGCGGCCTTGTCTTCAAAGACGACATGCAGCGCGACCTGAAAGGCCTGGTCATTCACGGGACGATTCAACTCTGCGGCCAGTTTACCCGCTGCGAAAAAGACGACGCCTGGATGTTCCTTGAGATACTTGTGGCACGCGGCGACGAGGGCATCGACGGCGGCATCGGAGGCATCGTGCAGAGTGAAGTAAACGTCGTGGGATAGCATGTTGTGATCTCTTGAGGCAAAGCGGAAACCGTGAGTGGACATCAAGCCCGCCGTCGGCAACGGCGGGTCCGCACAACAACAGCGCGGCCACGAATTGTTGCCAATCCCCCGCCCCGCGAAAAGCGAACAGGGTGCGAATGACCTTTCGATCACCACACCCTGTTCGTTCCGACCGTTACGTTGGTTTCGGCTCCGGCCAAGCCGTGCTCAGCCGACTAAGGATTCGTTTCGCCAGTCCGCCCCTGCTGAATGATGCCCCAGCCGAAGGGGAGTTCGCCACGGAACTGGTTGCCGCCGGAGAACGGGACGCCCATCGCCTCGAACTGCTCGTCGACAATGGTCAGGTTGCCGAGTGGATCCCCCGCTGGGTCATCCAGTGTGAAGATCTGATCGAGCGTGACGACTCCAAGGGCGGGATCGACGAACTGGTTCAGGCCACCAATCACGCGGAAGGTGCTGTCACCCATGCCTGGGAACAGGAAGGCCGGGTTCAAGGCCGCAGTGTCGATTGGAACGTTGGTGCTGTAATTCGACGCCAGCCGAGTTGCATTACGTCGACGAGCCGCATTGTTAAAGAACGTGTTCGCCGTACGAGATTTGAAGTTCCCTTCACCGTTGTTGTAGAACGCACCAACCTCATTGTCCGGTGTGATCGGACGGTCAATGTTGTTCGCAGCAATGGATCCAAAGGTGTTGTCGGTAAAGATCAGGTCGAGTCTGGCGAGTGGGTCGGTGTCGTAGTTGGTTACAGTAAATGTCCCTGCATTCCCAGCCGTACCTGCAGGATTCACAGTCGACGTGTAGGAGTGGAACAGAATGTCATCCCCAAAGTTGCCATTGAAGTAGTTGTTCGTGATGGACGCAGAGATACCGCCAACTGGAAGGAGTCCACCAAATGTTGACTGCAGATTCGCTGCGTTCAGGTAGCCATCACCGTTGAGGTCGTTGTCGAGAATTCCGTCACCATTGAGGTCCTCGGGGTTCACACCGTCGGTGGCGAATCCACCGGCGTAGCCAATCGAGTTGACTCCCCCTCCGGTCGTGCCGACGCGGACCACGAGGCCGGTGGCAGGAAAGTTCACGACGTTCTGGCCGTTCCCGACAACAGTGTTGCCGTGAATGTCCAGTCGGAGCTGGTACACCGAGTCAATCGTTCCCGTCTGGATGAGCGTCGTTTGACTATTCTCTCGTTGACCCTGTGCTGAAGCATTTGTGGCGACAACGTAGATTCCCTCTTGGCCATTCTGGCTGATGTTGTTGTCAAGGAGGCTCACATCTCCATTGATGATTCCCAGCAGAACACCTTGTGTCACCGCTGTACTCGCGGGATCGGTGTCCTCGGTGTCATCGGTCAAGTTGTTGTCCCCCGGCCGAATCAGGAGGTCAACGCCGCGTCCTTGATTTCGGAGAATGTTGTTGTTCTGAGCGACGAGTTTTGCGTTGGATGTAAACAGGATTTCATCCCGCCCTCCGTCGTTCAGCCATTCAATCCCGTCACCGACGTTTTCGGCAATCTGATTGCTGACTACGAGAATGTCCTGGAATGGTTGGTTATAGATCGGAGTCGGAAAGACAGCGATCAAACCACCCAGTGAATCGGACGGTCCGTCGATGTTGACACCGGCGTTCACAAAGTCGCCTGCCAGCAGCGTACCGTTGCGATCAATCAGGTTGTTGCCGATTGTCAACAAGCCGCCTTGAGTGACCTGGATGCCATCGCCGTCATTGTCGCTAATGTTATTCCCCAGTGGGTCGTAGCTTCCCACGGGATTCAAGTTGGCACTTCCGATCAAGAGCCGGGTGCCGGTTGGGATGTCGCCAAAGTTTCCATCGAGTGCAATTCCATCGTTTGTCTGGCCACTGATGTTGTTCTGTTGCCAAGTCCCTACGATTGATCGAGAGTCGCTGTAGATGGCGTTTTCCGTGACTTGAATCCCGTTGGCAGCGTCGTTTGCAACCACCAGATTTCCGGCAGCATTTACGTGACGACCATTCTCGGTGATGTTGTTGCCTAGAATGTCGACGGCGACATCTGCATCCCCGATCAGGTGAAATTCAATGCCGTCGCCAAGATTCCGGCTGATCTCATTTTGGGTGATGTTGATGGTGTCGGCTTGCTGGTTGGGTTGGGCGAGCCGATCCACACCGCTGGCCTCCATATAGATTCCGTTTGAGAAGTTGGCGATCGCACCGGTTGCGTCGTTTCCGTTCAACGACAGCGTGTTACGAGCGATGAGGAGGTTGTTGAACTGGCCATCCGAACGTCGCGTCAAACGAATTCCGTGAAACTGGTTCAGGCCAAAGAATGTGTTTGGTGTGCCAGGGAACGAACCGTTCTGGCTGATTGTGTTCCCATCGCCAATGGCAGTCCCGC
>JAGQQB010000344.1 GCA_020426425.1 Planctomycetaceae bacterium
GAGGCACCCCCGACCGCTGGCCACGCCGGTCATCCAGTCCTTTCAGTCCTTTCAGTCCTTCCAGTCCCTGCTCGTTGTAGCGCGCCACCCACCGTTGGCAAATGCGTCGCGAGAGTCCGACAGCCATAACAATTGCAGGCGCCGTCCAACCCTCCGCCGCCAGAATAACAATCCGCAGCCGCCTGGCCCGATCGGCGTTTTTCTCCGCCCGCTCCAGCAACTTCAACTTGTCCAACGTGTGATGGTCGCGTACGCGCATAGCGGCTTCCCTGCAAGTCCGTTCGCTGCATCATGATGGGTAGGATAGGAAAGCGCAAGAGATCGCGCGCTACTTCAGATTGGAATTCGTATTAGAGCAGTTCCGCTGGTGGTTTTCAGTATCTGAACGCGGAAGAACCGTTCGGCAGCGAGTAGGCCGTCGGCATTCGGCTGATGGCAGTCAGCCGACGGCCAATCGCCAACTGCCCTTACACCAGATCCTTCAGGTGGAAATGATGCTTCCCCAGTTTCCCGCCGTAGTTGCCAGCCGTGATCTGCACCACTCCTGGTGATTGCGCTGCTGCGTGGAGCCCGACTCGCATCGCCTGCTGAACGGCCTCGAAGCTGAGGCCATCAATGACGATTTCGTACACGGCACTCGCCTGCTCAGGTAGTTCGGACGCAACGATCCCGCGTAGCGTCGGACAGTAGGCATCGTTGGTGCTCGCCTTGAGCTTCTTGTACCGGGATCCCACTTTACTGCCTGAACGCACGATGCCGCCTGGGAACGGCATGATGACGTCGCGCACACAGCGCATCGCGGTTACGGCCGCTTCGGCGGCAAGCAGTGTTTCCGTCCCGGTCCGACCACAGATCAGCAGATTCCCGCCGGCCACACCGGTCACGGTGCCGAACTTGTCCTCGCACAGGAACTCACCATCCATCACCGGGATTCGCCAGTAACGACGCGCGCCGAGTTTCTTTGAAATCTGATATCCATCCCCGAAGTAGCGAATGCCGCCGCCGATGGAAATCCGCTTCGCAGGATCTCCGTCGGGGTAACCATCGAAGCACGCGGTCGTGGGCGTGGTTAATACGCACTGGCCGACCCGGTTCTGCATCGCGGTTGCGAGCGCGTCGCGGCTGAAGGCGAATGCCAGAATCGACACGCCAGGCCGACCATCGGGGGTCTCCTCCGGGGAGAGTTCCCGCTCCAGCGCGCATTCGATGTCGCAGGCGATCACACTCGTCGCGTTGCCGCACAGCACCTGGGCTGCCGTATTCGCCCACGCCGACGTATCGGCGGTGATGAGTAGCCGCGTCCCCGACATCGGAAACGCCTCGGCGAAAGTGTCCACAATGTCAACGCCGTGCAATTCCATGATGTCGCGCGATGCCGGGCTTTGAGCTGATTAACAACGAGAAAAACTTGACGGACCGAGGCTGCCTCTACCCGTACGGAAACTCTAACGGAGGTTCACATGAACTGCGACCATTCTGCCAATTGCCAACATCACGCGTTCGCATCCACGAACGCCTTGAACTCGCTCAGAAAGTGGACCAGATCCTTGTCCTTCACACTCTTTTGCGTCCGAAAACGAAACTTGACCGCCTCCTTACCGCTGCGATGCGTGGTGATCTCCCGTTCGTCGGCCAGTTGAGCGATCCGTCCGAGAGCGATTTGTCCTGGTTCAGTCAGTAGTACGAGATCGATCCCCTCGCGGCGCTTGGTGTACAGTTCAATCCGCGGGCTGCTCATGCCTGAAGCAGTCCAATACGCCACCTGCTTGTTGGACCAGTCGGTTACATCGTCCGGGAACTGCTGCTCCAGCACGGTCGTGAGTGTCTCCAGTGCTGATGCCGTCCACTTGACCCGCTTAGTCGAGGGAAACCCCTTCCGTGAGAGATGCCACTTCTTGCCGAGCTTCTTCCAGGGCATCAAGTCTTCGATCGAACTCCCTGACCGTTCGACCTTGTTGAGATACGCGTCGACCGCCTGTTGCACAAACTCGCGAAATTCTGGGGTGTCGATCTCTTCCAGCCAGTGGATGTCCATCACCACTTCCTGGAACGCACCCTTGGACTCGTTTGTCTTTACTCGTTCCCCGCGACCATAGACTTCGAGTTCGTCGAGTTCATCGACCGGTGTCATGGCGATCCGTTGCTGCAGATCGGCCTCATCAAACGTCCCCTTCGGAACGCGGAAATACAGCCGCAGCAGCCATTCATCGCCCGAGAGTGCGTGCCAGAACCAGCCAGTGCCGGTCTTCTTTGCTGCCGTGACCTCCACAGTTGCCTGATCGTTCCAGTTCGGCTCTTTCAGTCCGTCGTACTCTGCCAGGAGATCGGCGACGTACGCCAAGGCCGCTCCTTCCCAGCGACATGGCTTCCCATTGCGGGCGATGCGATCCTGCGTGTGCCATTTGCGACCATCTGTCTGCCATGGTGCGGCGATATCGCGACCGACGCGGGCGATGTCGATGTCTCCCTTCTGTTTCCGAGCGGCCTCTTCCGCGTCAAAGATCTCGAGTTCGCCCCGCTCATGTTCTTCCAGTACCGGCTTAAGCAGTTCACCGGTCCACGATCGCAGCGGTGGGTTCGCCGCATTGACAGACGCAACCTTCTTCTTCGACCGCGACCCCTTCCGCCCCTTGCCGTTCGACGTGCCGGACCCGCCGTACCCGTCGGCCTGCGCAACGACCTCTTCCGGCGTTCCGACTGCGACGATCAGCCCCCCGCCGATCCCGGCCTCAGGACCGACATCGACAATCCAATCAGCGGTCTTGATGACATCGAGGTTGTGCTCAATGACCACGACCGTGTTCCCTTGCTCAACCAGGCTGTTGAGCACTTTGAGCAGCTTCGCGATGTCGTCAAAGTGCAATCCGGTGGTCGGTTCATCAAGCAGATACAGCGTGCGGCCACTGTTCGGCTTCGCCAGTTCCGCCGCGAGCTTCACACGCTGCGCTTCGCCTCCACTAAGAGTCGTCGCCGACTGGCCGAGTGTGAGGTAATCGAGACCAATGGCCGCGAGCGTTGCCAACGGTGCGCGAATTTTGGGGATGTTGCCGAACAGTTCCAGCGCCTGTCCAATGGACAGGTTGAGGACGTCTGCGATCGAATTCCCCTTGTACTTGACCGCCAAAGTTTCCTGGTTGTAACGGCGGCCATGGCATGTATCGCACGTGACCCAGACATCGGGCAGGAAGTGCATCTCAATCTTCTTCTGCCCCAAACCTTCGCAATCTTCGCAGCGCCCGCCCGCCCGGTTAAAACTGAACCGCCCCGGTTTGTAGCCCCGCACCTTTGCATCAGGCAGTTTGGTGAACAGCGTCCTGATCAAGTCGAACACACCGGTGTACGTTGCCGGATTCGACGCCGGCGTCATCCCGATCGGATTCTGATCGACTGTGATCACGCGGCTCACTTCTTCCATGCCACTGAGCGAGTCGAATGGGCCGGGCATCTCGCCAGTTCGATTCAGATGCCGTGCGACTGCCCGGGCCAGCGTCTCCTGGATCAGAGAACTCTTTCCGGAGCCAGACAATCCCGTCACACAAACGAGTGTACCCAGCGGAATGTGGAGATCGACACTCCGCAGATTGTTCTGCCGACAACCGAGCAGGGACAGCCATGCACCACCTGGCGGGGATTCGTAATTCGGACGAGGGTCGGTATCGGGCGTCCACAGCGCCGCAGATTCCACAGGAACCATACGTCGCTTGACCGGCACTGGAATACCTGCCTTGCCGCTCAGGTAGGCACCGGTGAGTGACGCACTCGTCATGCGAGCAATCTGCTTCGGTGTGCCACTGGCAACCACATTCCCGCCGAACCGGCCCGACCCTGGACCGAAGTCATACAGTTGATCCGCCGCTTCCAGCACTTCGCGATCATGCTCAACGAGCACCACCGTATTCCCGAGATCACGCAGCTTGTGCAGCGCTTCGATCAATCGCCCGTTATCACGAGGATGCAAACCGATCGTCGGTTCATCGAGCACATAGAGCACCCCGGTGAGCGCGCGGCCGATTTGTCCGGCGAGCCGAATGCGTTGC
>JAGQQB010000345.1 GCA_020426425.1 Planctomycetaceae bacterium
ATGACCACGGTGTACGGCGGAGGCGATTGCTCGGGGGTGAATTCGTCAAGCCAGCGCAGGCGAAAGTTGTTCAGCCATGTCGATCCCCGTTTCACACTGAGTGCCTGACGCCCGATCCGTAGACCGGGCACCCACTGCATCATTTCTGCCATGGAACTGGCGGCGGACTGGGTGAGCGTGGTTGGCTCGTAACCTCGGTTGGTGGGGGCCAGCAGCACGAGGCGGTCGAGGCGATGATACCAATGTGAGGTATCGTTGATTGCCGCCTGATGCCCATCAAGAACGACACTGCGAATCAGGACGGTGCCAAAACTGTGTCCGACCAGAATAACGCTCGCATAGCCCTCCTCCGCAAGTGCGGTCCGTAGTTCCTCCGCGAGACTTGCCGCCACCTGATCAGGATCGGAACGGGAGAAGACGCTGCTATTGTATTGGAAGTCGACCACATCGTGATCGGGCAGGGCTTCTCCAACGGTGGCGATCAGTGCGTCGTACGAGCCGACCGGGCTGGACCACCATAGACCACCTACGAACAACGCCAGCTTGGGCTGTTCTCCTGGTTGACGTGCTTTCAATAGCCGATGTGAACGTCGATCAATGAACTGTTCCGACATGTCCCGCCCCGCTTTCGAATTTAATGTTTCTGTCGACTCGATCGACGCTATTGAGCCTACGAGTTCGCTCGCGAAGAAACAACCAAAATCAGCGATTCGATGTCGTCGCGGGATCCGTCTGTAAATGGAAACGCGACTTGTCAACGTGCCGATCGCCGAGATCCGAGTAGCGGACTTGTGCCTCAGGTCAGCGCGGAGCAGTCAGTACCCGTTGGTATACCTCGCGAATGCGCTGGGTCATGAACTCGTGCCGAAACTGATCCGCAAAACGTTCGCGACCGGTGGATCCGAAACGGCTTCGCAATGCAGGATCATCAGCGAGCGTGATGAGTGCGGCGGCAAGATCTGCAGTGTCGTTCCGTGGCAGCAGGAATCCGGTTTCGCCCGGAATCACAACTTCCCGTGCGCCACCGACATCGTACGCGACGACCGGTTTGCCGGCGATCAATCCTTGCGGCAAGACGCGGGCGAGGCCTTCCCATTGGCTGGCGTGAACGACGATGTCCATCGCTCCCATGAGTTCGGGAATCTGGGTGGGCGGGACCAGTCCGGTGAAGCGGAAATGCTCGGTCAGTCCCAGATTTGCGATCTGTTGCTCAATCTGTGTCCGCAGCAAGCCATCGCCAACAAATAGGAATTTCACGCGAGGATTCGCCGCTATGACCTGGGGGGCGATGGCGAGAATGAACTCGTGCCCCTTGAGATGGAACAACCGGGCGACCTTGCCGATCACGACGTCGTGCTCATTCAATCCGAGCCGTGACCTAACCTCAGATCGCGGACAGGTGGGCTGCAGAAACGGCTGGACATCGAAACCGCTGTAGACGGTGCTGTAGTTCTCGGGTGAACCGATCCCGGCGGCGAGATACTCGCGTGTCATGTCATCGCATACGCTGATGAAGTGCGAGGTGCGCCGAGCCGCCCAGCGTTCGGCGCGAACATACGCATGGTATGCCAGAGGATTCTGCCCGTAGTGAAAGGCGGCTCCATGAATTGTATGCACGACTGGAATGCCACAACTTGCGGCCGCGGCTCGACCCAGAATGCCCGCCTTCGAACTATGCGTGTGGACCAACTCCGGTTTGATCTCCCGCAGCAAACGGCACAAGTCGCGATACGCACGCCATTCATTCCATAGCCCGATACTGCGGCGCATCGAGTCGACAATGTGAACGGGGAACCCTCCTTCCCGAGCACGCGGCAGCAGCGAACCTTCCGGTCCTTCCTCCGGGCCGGTAATCAAACTGACTTCATCCCCATGCAGGTGATGCTGATCCTCGACCGTGTGGAGCGTGTTCTCCTGGGCACCGCCGATGATCATTCGGGTGATCAGATGAGCGACTCGCACGGTATCGGCGGGATTACGGGGAAGATCATTAGGGATGCGGACTACTGCAGCCGGAACCGGACCTCATGCCTGAGCACAAACCGCCTGCAGGGCGTCCATGCGTGTCGGGACATTGGGCCAGATTCGCAGCAGGTTCGTCCGTTCGAGCTTGGCCTGCAGGTGTGGGGGGACAGCACATGTAATGGAAGCGCCCGTCGAGCTGCGACAGAGTGAGGCCAGGGCCTCGATCACCATGTGGCCAATGTCGATTGATTGCCCGAAGTCGATGATTACGTGCTGATACTTGCGACTGGTAATCAGGTCCATCACGCGGCTCGATTCAACGTAGATGTCCTGGTAGAAGTACTGCTGTGAATCGCCCACGGGTAACACGATCAGGGTGTCCTGGTAGGTCTCGACCTGGAGGATGCGATTCTGCTGAGTCACGAATTCGCGACCGGTCACTACCTGATTGGCCAACTGAGCGCTGGCCGCGTCGACTGCGATCTGCGGATAATGAGCGTGCATCTTGTAGGGGCCGATCTGCAGTTCGCCGCCATCGGCCAGCAACGAGCACCGGCGCGGAGCGCCATCAACGCGAATGCCCCCTTTGCCCAGCAGGTCGATCACCCACAGGCCAGTGGGCAACAGCAGCAATGCACAATGCACGCGCGACACCCTCTCGTCCGCGACGGTGATGCGGCAGCGCTCATCGCGACCAACAAGCGTGATCACGCGGTTGATTGGCCACTGCAGACCGCGTGCAGATGTGTTGGTTAACTCCAGATGGACCTCGGGAAGCGGGCCATAGGCGGCGTGCCGCTCATCGCGTGGACGAAACTCCAGTGGGGGGCTGACATCGGAGTCGGCGTTCCAATGGGAATCCGTCAGCTGGATTCTGTAGCCGCCCACATTGAGGACATTCTCGGGTGACATCCAGCCCTGAAATGCTGGACCATGCCAATTGCACGGTGTGGCGGAGAAGAGTTCCATCGTGGCGACCCGGTTGCCGATCGCCTGAAAGTAGACCTGCCGAAACGCGATGCTCGGGTCTTTCAGAGTCAAATCACACTCGTCTCCACGACCTGCGATCGCAAATGGACCAGCGACCTCGATGGTGGAGCGAACTCCATGAGGGTCGGTGAGATCGAATCTGAGCGGGACTCCGACCCCGGCCGCATAGTGCAGCATTGGGACGAGTTGTTTGTCCATGAAGAGGATACGTCTGCAAGGTCAGGCAACCGGCTTCAAGCGGTACCCGATCGGGAAAAAGGAATACAACGGGCAATGGAACACTAATTCCCGCACGTCGAACGGAAGGTCATCTCCAGATGAGAAATAATGAAAGCGGAGACGAAGCCCGTGAGGACGTTGATCGCAGCGCGTAACTGCAAGACAGGAAAGAGGTTTCTGATCAATATGAGGAAACGCTCAGTTCAGTATGAGGTTTCCATGAACAGTCGTCAATCAGATTGTTCAGATCCGTTAGCAGTTTTCCGGGGATGTGCGGACTCGCGCACATCACGCATCAGTGCGGTGGCAGCAGCGGTCAGACAGTAAATTGCCCCCTAGCGATCGAAGTGGATGGCCCACACCCGAATTGCTTCGTCGGCTGCGTTGGCGAGTGCATCGGGGCACATGTCGTCCAGTTGGACGAGGTCGCTGGGGCGGTAAGGATACTCGGCCAACAGTTCCAACTGCGATGGTGGCTGCGTGAGTAACTCGGGCGCGTCGCGATGTGCGTGTGGGCCGGTCACCAGCAGATTCGGCAATCGTCGGTCAGATTGTCCCGAGGTCAGCAGGGAGAGGCCACCAGCGGGCTGGGCAATGTAACTGGGGGCGGCGGGACTGGTCGCGGCGGAAAGGTGGTAGTACATCCCAGGTTCCGCTAACACATAAATGAGGCAGTCGAGTTGCGGCACCTGAGAGGGGGGGAGTTGTGCCAACTGATCGTGGAGATCCCCACGCAACTGCTGGGAGATGTTTCGCAGTCCCGAGCGATCTTGCCAGGCGACAGTCGTGGGGGGCCCGCCCCGCAGGACCATGCCCGCGAGTCCACAGGAGAACAGCACGAACGGAATGCCATATCGCG
>JAGQQB010000346.1 GCA_020426425.1 Planctomycetaceae bacterium
CACCTTCTCGCGATTGTCGACCAGGATCTCCACCTGCGTCGTCAAACCCGGCCGCAGCTTGCGGACCTTGTCGACGGAGTCCGTCAGCGTGATCTCGGTTTCATACTCACGCAGGTCCATGTTCGGCCAACTGCCCGACATGGGAACAGATGAGACCGTCGCGATCTCGCCGCGAAAGACTTCGTCGGGATAGGCATCCACTTTGATCCGCGCTGGCAGTCCCTTACGAACAGAACCGATCAGCGATTCATGGACGCGGCAGTCAACCTTCATCTGCGTGACGTCGGGCAAATTGATGATCGCCTGCCGTTCGCGAACAGTGGCCCCTTCTTCAATGCTCGACTGCTCGCTGCTGCGGCGTGAACTGCTCGACAGGTTTGCATAGACGACTTCCCCCGCTTGAGGAGCCCGCAAAACACACGCCTCCACCTGCTTGAGCAAACGCGTGTGCTGTTCCTTTTCGACACTATGCGTGAGCTGCCGCGCTTCGACGTCTTTCTCATACTGAGTCAATGCCGAGGCGGCCTTCAATTTCACGCGGGCGAGTTCCCGCTCCAGTTCTGCAGCGTTGGCTTTGAGTTCTTCAATCGTCCGCCGATAAGTGAACTCGACGAGCACCTTGAGCTCTTCTTCCGACCCTTCGAGTTTCAACTCGGCTTGCCGCACGGCAATGCGTGCGGCTTCCAGATCATTCTGCGTCCGATACCCCTTCCGCACCTGACTTGCCACGAAGTCGAGGTTCTCCTGCGAGCGCAGCAATTCCTCCTCGTTGAGCGCCATGTTGCCGCGCAGTTGCTTCTCCTGCTGTGGAAACTCCCCCTGCTCGTACTTTTCCAAATCGAGCTGAGCGAGCTTCCACTTCAGTTCCGCCGCCGCGATGTCACTCTCGTTCTGAGTCTTCTGGATCTCCAACGCCTCGCGCGCCTGTGCCAACGCGGCCTCCGCCTGCGTGACGGTGATCTCTTGCTGCTTCGCCTTCTCGGTCAGCGCAGAGGCATCGAGTTCGCACACGATCTCGCCCTCTTCGACCATCGTCCCTTCAGGGACCAGCATGATGATGGTTGCCGAGCCTTCCACCTGCGAACTGAGCGTCGCATTGCGGCGGCTGTCGAGATGGCCTTGAACGTTCAAGCTCACCAGGAATGGCTTCCGCTCCGCCACCGCCGTCACATACAGTCCCTCGCCCGGACCAGCGGCATCACTCAGCCCCATCGAGGAGAGCAACGCCTGTCGATTGATTCCGGCCCACACCACTCCGCCAATCACGATCACCAGTAGGATCGTGAGCAGCAGCTGTGGGAGACTGGAACCGGATTTGTGCGGGTTCGTCGCTTGCATCGTTTTGTTTCCGGTAGACACCGTCATTCCATAGTCCGTCGGGACCAATCTCCATGATACCCATGTCCCGATAGATAATCAGGCGATTCCGCTCGTAATCGATCCAGTTTTGCAGAAGCTGGTTCTGGTTCTGCAGCACGCCGTTCAACGCGGACAGGATGTTGCTACCCTGCAAACCACGACTCCCCTGCGTGTTGGCCACCGCCCGGGGATCTTTCGGAGCATTCGAGTCCTCTACCGCTGAATCATACTGCAGAGCCGATAGCCGCAACGCCCGGCGCGACGTTTCCAGATTCTGACGCAATACGATCAACTGCCGCCAGGCCCGCCGCACCTGCTGCTTGACGGCATCTTCTTGAGCCATGTAGTCACGGCGCGCCCGCTGGTAGTTGATCAGGGCCGTTCGATACGCATTCCGCTCGTTGATCTGATCGACTGGTGTGGTGAACCGCATGCCAACCCGCAGATCACTCCGCTCACCGCTAAAGTTCAGTGGCTTGTTGCCTCCCTGGTTGCGAATGTCGCCATCGACCACGACATCCACACTCCCCAGCAATGCGTTGGCGGCGACTTCGACTCTTCGCCGCAAGTCCATCACGATGCCCCTGGTGTTCATCAGATCGACCCGGTTCTCAAGCGCCTGCCGCACAACCTCTTCCGGCGACATCTTGAAGTCGGCGATGTCGATCAGTTCGATCCGCAGGTTCGCCTGCACCCCTTGCAGGTTCTGCATCAACCGCAGCAGGTCTTCCCGCATCAGGTTGATCCCTTCGTACACAGTGAGGCGAGTTTCAAGATCGACATCGTCCGGCTTGAGCATCGCCACGAAGCCAGCATCGGCCTGACGAATCGCACCCAGATCTTCCTGTGCCTTGCGGAACAGGAACCGCGCCCGTTCCATCGCCGCCGTGAATTGTCGCCGCTCTTCCTCGGTCGGCAACTCGGCAAGCCGCTGCGGGATGATCTCATCCACCTGCGAGAAGTCTCCCGAGACCAATTCCACTCCCTGAGCCGATGAGCGTTCCATCAACCGGCTGAACTCCACGAGCGTCTCGCGCAGGGCGCTCAGTTCGGGATCGTCCGCATTCAGCTGCCCCCAGATGTTGACGAATTCCTGCGACGCGTTTTCGAGTTCGGTCAACTCATTGGAAATGATCTCAAACGGACGCAGCAGTTCCTCATCGACCGTGAGCACCATGTCCGGCGGCAGACCAAGTTGGATCTTGAACGAGTCGAGCGCATCTTGGAGGCTCCGTTGTTGACCGCGAAGCCGATTGATCGACGACGCGAGGCTCGCCTGCAGGTTCAGAACGTCGAGCGAGGTCGCTTCCGTCAACAGGCTCACCGTGATCTCGTTCACCGCCGCCTGATAAGCCGCGTCGTCCGACAGACTGCGGAGCAGGGCGACCTGAGCGTCGGTAATCGGCTCATCACTGCGCCACAACAAACGCTGCAGATTCCCGTTGTAGACCAGATGCTCCGCCAGTTCTTGCGGCACCATGAACCCTGGCGGCAATGCTGCGAGATTCGCACCCGCGAACAACTTGTTGCGATCCGCCTCGGACTGCAGTCGCGCCACCTGTTCCTCCAGGCGGCGAATGTTCCCCTGTTCGTTGCGAATCTGTTGCACAGTCTGCAGCAACCCCAGGTAGCCGCCGTTGCCAGCGCCCACGATATCCGTGAAGAACTGCTGCCGGAAGCGAGACAGTGAACGGACATCGTAAAGTAGCTGACGCTCTGACTGCGTCAGTGTTTCTAGGCCGACTTTCCGTCCTGCCCCGAACAGCAGCGGCTGTGTGATCGAGTACGACAGCACCGACGCCGACTGCGTTTTGTTGCTGCCGGAGAACAACCAGAGCGTGTTGTTCGTGAGATCGAGTGCGAGCTGGGTTCCTGTCGGCAACAATTGCGAGATCCCAACACCCGCACCGGCACTCACTCGATCGGTCCCACCTTCGGGACTGAACGAGCCGGTGACTGCTCCGTTCGGCTCAGCGCCGCCATTGATCAAGTACCGCACGCCAAACTGAAAGCGGTCGAACGTGACATCGAGCGCCGACAGATACACGTTCTCCAGTTGATTCTGATACTCGCGGCTGTGAATCAGCGACAGCTCGACCGAGTCCTGCAGCGTGACCCCTTCAATCGCCGGGACCGGCTCCAGATAGTCACCTGTCAAAGGATCGCGGAGATCCGAACGAATGCCGTAAGGAGCGAGCCACTGCGGGTTCTCAACGCTGATCAAATCGCCAAACTTGTGCCAGCCTTTATACCCCTCCCAGCCATCGACCCAGTGCATGTACGTATGCGCTGCGGGATCGTCCGGGGGTAGGGGAGAGCAATCAGGATCGTGTGGATCGAAGAACCGGCTGCGAGGATCGGGATCAATGTCCACCCGAGGGACCGCCCAGCGCGGATCGTTCAGCCGTTCACCAATCGCTTCGTAGACATCTTCATCGGCCTGAAACCGCCAGAACTGCCGCGAACATCCAGCTGGCAGCAGCAACACCAGCGTCATCCAGCAGAGCATCACTCGGCGCGCCAGCGACCACCACACCAGACGGCGGTGAGGGTGAAACGCAGAGCGATTCCATTCGGTTCTGATCACTGGCAGGCGGTGGATTCTGCGACAGACACGGTCGATTGGCACGTTTCGCG
>JAGQQB010000347.1 GCA_020426425.1 Planctomycetaceae bacterium
GACCCCATGCTAGTGTACGCTGGAAACAGCGTCGACCATGCTGCGGGGAATTGGATGTTCGGTGTGCGTGAGTTGGTTGGCGATCGTCCGCGCCTGTGCCAACGTCGGCAGGTCTTACCCGCTGGCTTTGCCAGCGATTTCCGGAAATTGCCCCCCGTCACCAGACGCACGCGTCGATCCACTTGGACGTCGAGGAATCAGGGAACCCGGTAGCAAGGCAAACAAACACGCCCCGCGATGCCGGGGGCGTCGCAGGGCGTGGGATGGGATGGTGGTGTTGGGGACAAGTCAGGCGGTTCGCGGTGACTTGTTGCTGATTGTTACTTGCTGCTCACCACGCTCAGGGTCGGACCGTTGGCAGGCTTGCTGTCGGTCGACTTGTGAGGACGCCAGCCGGCCATTTGGATGGTGGGGGTGGCGGATCGTGCGGCGACCGGGCCTGTTGGTTCAGCCGCTGTTGGCTGAGCCGCCGGGGTTGGCTGCGAACGATGCGTGGGGTACTGGATCGGTGGGGAGTTCGTCTTGGGAGCCGACTGCAGGTTGATCGTCCCCATGTCCCGGGCCGACTGCTGTGTCCCGCTGCCTGAGCCTTGAGCCGTTTGCGAGCCATCGGCGGGGGTGGGGTTGGCGGCTGTGGCCGTCGAGCCGCCGTAAGGGTCAACAAAGGCATACTGCATGCTGGTCCCCACCGCGACGCGACGCGTGGTGGTGTATGGCTCGTAGGCGGTGACGGTGGTGTCTTCCCAGATGGTCTTCTGGACCGCCACCTGCTGCTTTTCCTGGACTGGCACCACGCGGGCGACGTTGTAGGTGACCTGCCGGGTTGTCGGAATCGCGACCTGGCGCTGGACTGGCACCTGGTACTGGCAAACGTTTGGCACGAACTCACGTCGAGCGATTTGATTTGGCGTGAAAGCCGACCGCATCGCATAGCCCAGGCGATTCATTTCGCCGAGGAATGTGGGCCGGTTGTCGTACTGGCAGGGGCTGACTTTGCAGACCGGCTGATACACGGTGCGCCAGTAGCTCTGGTTAACCGTGCGCGGGACATTCTCGGTCACCGTCTGGTATTCGTAGCTGGGGACGTTGGCGGTCCGCTGCTCGGTGACGGTCTTGTAAACGGTCACATCCCGTTCTTCCATCACGGTGACGATCTTCGGTTGCTTGACCTGCTTTTGCACGGTGCGGTACTGCGTGACGGGGACATCGCGGTACACCGTTTGTGGAACCGCCTGCATGCAGGGACAGTTGTTGTAGGCGACCGGAGCGGTCATACAAGGACCAGTGACGATGGGGGCGGCCATCGGTCCAATGGGCGTGCCGCCACAGGGGGCACAACTATTGAAGAATTGGGCGTGTGCGCTGACCGACCAACTGGTCGCGACCGCAAATGCGGCCCAGGCAGCCACCTGGCGAGTTTTGGTTCCGAACATCGAATCCATCCTGAGTTTTCGTGGGAGATCGAGAGAGGTTTCCATGCGGATGTGGAGAGGGGAGGAAGTCATCCGCGTCGTGGGAGGCGGATTTTTATCTCAATTTCGGAAAAAGGGTCAAGACGAAGGGCAGGATCTGCCGATGGCGTTTGTAAGGTTTGCAATGGCTTTCGCCTTGCGGGGGATTTTCTCAAGTTGGATCATGAAGGCTGTCGGCGCCCCGCTGGCGTCAACGGATTGCCCGTCGGTCAAACCACCTAACCGGTGTAAGAGACTCATGATCAAGCAATTTCCCTTACTCCTGCTGAGTTGCTGGTTGCTCGTCATCCTGGCAGTCAGGGCTGTTTGCGATGACGCGATGAGCCCCTCAGCGGAATCTCCGTCCACATTGACGGTGGACGAGACGAACGCCCCACCAGCGCAACCGGAACCGGCGGCCGAGGCGACCGCAGTCCAGGATCGGCCGCCTGAACTCCACATGGGGATCGACTTCTCCGAAGTGCAGGACAACAGCGAGCTGAGATTTGAGGAGACTGACGCCTATTACGCCCTGCTGCAGCGCGCGGTGCAGGACCCGATCGCGCCGCTGGCCGCCGCAGCTGCGGAGTTCATCGATCGACGCAAGGCAGTGACCCACTGGCCGATCCTGAAGGACATGCTCGATCACCCTGAACTCTACCGGGCGCAGCCGGTCACGGTGTCGGGGCATATACTCAACGTTGTCGCCTACGACGCTGCCGAGAATCCCTACGGATTCAAGGAGCTCTACGAAGCCTCGCTATTCACGGAAGACTCGCAAGGTCATCCGATGTCGATTGTCTTCGCCGAACGTCCCGAGAACCTGCCACTGGGTAGCGACCTGATCGACGGTGTTGAAGTCACCGGCTACTTCTTCAAGGTGTACTACTATCCCTCGGCGGACAAGCACACCCGGAAGGCTCCGTTGATTCTGGCGCGAACCGTCACGGTGCGAGCACCGATCACGTATCGTCCGGTGCTGCCGACATGGGCTGTCAGCCTGCTGGCTGTGCTCGGAATTGGACTGCTGGTCGCGATTACCTGGTGGGTGCAATCGCGCGATCAGCAGTTCACCAAGCAGCGACATCAACAAGAATTGCCACAGGATTTGGGGAAGGTGGCGACCGTCGATGAGCCGTTGACGTTTGAGCCACCGCAGCTGGACTAGCGAGCGGCTTGTCGCAAAACGCAATGCCGTCATGCTGATGGGTTGGTACTTGTCGATCAGGAAATTCCACCGCCACGCTGTCTCCCGTCGCCGGGGATCGTTATTGTCAGGGATGGTTCATGGACCGGCTCGATTGGGGCCGATGAGGTGGATGACGATTGCAGCGTCGCACAGATGATGTCCGGCCCAGGCTGGCCGATCACACCACCTGGCGACGCGTCGATCGGTACGCTCAGGTGACGCACTGATGTACTTGCGAATGGCAAAACGGCTGCTGCTGGAGACGGACAAGTGGCTGGTGTGGAAGTTGTTCTGGAACATGGGGATCAAAGGCGCCCTGTCGGTCCAGCGATTCAAGCGGAAGCTGAAACGGGGGCAAGTGTTCCCGCCGTTTCTGTACATTTCGATCATCAACTCCTGCAATTTGCGCTGTCAGGGTTGCTGGGTCGATGTCGCTGCCAAACAGCAGACGATTGATGTGGCAGCGATGGATCAGCTGATCAATGAAGCGAAAGCAGAGGGGAACGTCTTTTTTGGCATCGTGGGGGGAGAACCCTTCATGCATCCTGAGATTCTGACGATCCTCAGCCATCATCCGGACTGTTACTTTCAGGTGTTCACCAATGGTCATTTCATCACGGACGAGGTGGCGAAAGAACTGCGACGACTGGGGAATGTCACGCCGCTGATTAGCGTGGAGGGGACTGAAATCGTCAGCGATGAACGTCGTGGACGGGCGGGTGTACTCTCAAAAACATTGCAAGGGGTGCAGAATTGTCTGAATAACAAAGTCTTCACCGGCGTCTGTACGAGCGTGTGTAAGACGAATCTGGACGACCTGGTCACGGAGAAATGGGTTGATCGACTGATTGAAATGGGGGTGTTTTACACCTGGTTTCACATTTATCGCCCGATGGGTCCGGAAGCCTCGCCTGAGTTGTGTCTCTCTCAGGCGGAGCAGCAACGAATCCGGCAGTTTGTGGTCGACATGCGGTGCAAGAAGCCGATCGTCTTCGTCGATGCCTATTACGATCATCAGGGACAGGCCCTGTGCCCTGCGGCAACAGGGATTACGAATCACATCAATCCCTGGGGCGGCATTGAACCCTGTCCGATCATCCAGTTCACAACGGACAACATTCACGATGATACAAAGACGTTGACGGAGAAGTTGAACTCAGAATTCCTTCGTGATTTCCGTGAACTGGCCCGGGACACCACACGGGGCTGCATCGTGTTGGAACGACCGGACCTGTTGAAGGAACTGGTCGAGAAGCACTCTGCAGAAGACGGCACGGCGCGCAAGACGGCAGCTGCCGAACTGGATGCGATGCAAATCCGCCCTTCACAATATAATCCCGCTCATGCCATCCCCG
>JAGQQB010000348.1 GCA_020426425.1 Planctomycetaceae bacterium
CGACGCCGGGTCGAAGTTTCCGGTGTCTGTTGCCAGATGCTTCGCCAGCTCTGGTACATGATCCCGGATGCCGCAGATGACACAGCGGGCCAGTTCGTAGGCGCCGTAGGCGTTGTGGTGGGTTTGGTCCTTGAGGCGTTCCGTCTGGCCGGGGAAGGTGTTTGCTGGATAGCAGGCGAAGGCCTTGGTGCTGCGGTTGGGGCCGAGGGCGCCGTAGAATTGCAGGCTCATGGCGTTCAAGTCAATCACGGGAACGGTTTGCTGCTGCCCCACCTGCCGCACGGCCTCGGCATATTCGGCAAGCGTTGGCGTCTGGTTGCCGTTGGCATCCATACGCAGGCGTTCCATCGAGGTAATCAGCACCGGGCGTCCCTGTCTTCCTCGGACCGCCTCGACGAACCGGATGAGATCAGCCTTGTATGTCGTGAATGGACCGGCACCATCGCGGTTGTCCTTTTGATCGTTGTGGCCGAACTGCACAAGCACGTAGTCGCCGGGCTGGAGCATGCTGAGGAGCTTTTCCAGTCGTCGCTGCGACTCGAACGACCGCAGCGCCAGACCTGACTCGGCGTGATTCGAAACGGCGACATCCTCGGCAAACCAACGAGGGAGCATTTGCCCCCAACCGGCGTACGGTTCGTTGCGTTGATCGGTCACGGTGGAGTCACCAGCGATGAAGACCGTAACGGCTGGTCGACAGGGGCGAATATCGATCGCGACGACGCCAGGTCGCTTCCCATTGAACTCGAACGTGAGATGATCATCCCAGCTTGGATGCAGCGGCAGGCCAAGCTCGCGACTGTTGAGCTTGGTGGCGTAGTCCGTGCCGTTGATGCCGGGCCGACGGACGTTTACGGTGAACGTCCGAGTGACGAACTCGTCTGGCGCCGTCACCACCTGTTCGAGCATCAGCCGCCGGGCCTCAGTCTTGATTGTCGTCTCAGTCGGATGATCCTCTGCCCCGAGACGGACCGTCACCGCGTAGTTTCCTTCGGGCAAGTCGACGTTGAACAGCCGGACCGATTCATTCCCCACACCTGGGACAAATCCATAATCACGTTCAGCAGTGTACTCGGTCGTGGTGGTGACAAGCGTTCGTTCGTCACGATCGTTGGCATTACCAAAGTGGAAGCGATAAGTGCGCCGCGACTGCAGCAGTGCTCCAAACTCCGGAGCAGATTCGCAAATGGCATCGGCCACCAGTTGAGCCGTGGCCGCCGCGCCGTACTCATTCAAGTGCGTCTTGTCTGGCGCACTCGGATCCTTCGCTGGAGGTTCGAACCGGGCCGCCGATTCGGGACCGAGTCGATTCATCTCGGCGACACTCAAGTCATGCAAGTCGACCAGCGGCACATCGAATTCTTTGGCAACCGCCGCAGTTGCCGCCGCGTAATCGGGAAGCCGAAACCCCTCAGGGATGTTCGCCTGCGCGCCGACACTGGCATCGATCGTCCCGGCATCGCCAAAGAACCGCCGCGTGAGCGATGAAACAAGCACCGGGTGCGCGCCAGCGTCACGCGATTCTTGGACGTAACGAATCAGATTCTCGCGAAACGTGGTGCGAGGATCGGTTTCACGCTGGGGGCCTTTGCCTGGCTGATCGTTGTGCCCGAACTGAATGAACACCCAGGTCGGCTGCTCGGCGAGTGCTTTGTCCCACCAGCCTTCTTCGCGAAAGCTCTTCGAACTGCGGCCCCCTTTGGCCCAGTTTGACCACTTCACGTTCGACTTGAGCATGCTGCCAAAACTGTCGCCCCAGCCTGAGTTGGTCGCGACGGTCGAATCTCCCACCAGCACAACGCGTTCGGTCGTCTCGGTGACCACGTCATCCGCAATCGACCGCATGGTCAGGCTGGTGAGAACCGCCAACGTGAAGAGACGGAATGCGAGGCGAATCATGTTGGGGCTCCTGGGGACGAATCGGTCGGCGCGATCATGCGTGCCGTTGCGATGATCCCGAGGCTTGGGCTGGAAATCAATGTTGTGCATGGTTGACTCGGTCCCTCTTGGCTTGGGCCAGCTGGCCGTCCGGAGTGCCGAACTGTTGATGATCGGTAGGCTCTGACGTTGGTTGCGGCGACATCGATCTACAATTGCCTGGAGGTGAATGCACGCTCGGCGTTTGATCGCGGAGCGATCAACGACTTTGGGGCTGCCTGTCGTTGGGAGCTTCGAGTTTGGGATGGGGGCAAATTCCAGAGGCCGCGAGCCGTTCCGGATCAACGCTTCTTGACGTGAATTCCTTCGATCCCTCACAATGGTGTTGCGGCGCGGTACATGCCGTCGCCGTTCCCACCCCAGTATCCTGCCGCCTTGCCCTCACCCCAAGCGATCACCGCTTTCACTTATGGTCCAGACGCCGGAACCGACTTCCTCTGCACCGGACACCGCACAATCATTCTCGCTGTGGCGGGATGCGCGGCATCTGTTCATCCTGGGCATTATTCTGGCCGGAGTGGGCTACGCCGGTATTCAGGTGCGGCAGATGATGCTTCCGGAAGGGTTTGGCACCGAGGGACCGTATCGGGCTGCGGCGATTGACGAGATCAAGGCCCGCCCGAGTTTGCTGGTGGCCGATACGACATGCCTGGAGTGTCACACCGACGTGAAGGATGAACGGGAAGGAACTTTGCACGAAGCCGTCGCGTGCATGCACTGCCACGGCTTTGGTCGGGAGCATGTGGAACTGGCCCGCGCGGCTGCCGAAGATCCCAGCAAAGAAATCCCCGCCGCCCAGGAATGGGACGGCGACTTCTTTACCAAGATCGATCTGTTCACGACCGAAGATCGCCGGACCTGCTTGGCCTGTCACGAACAGGCGATCGGCATGCCTGCGGACTTCAAGAAAATCGACGTCGCCTTCCACCTCGAAGACATGGGCGCCGAAGAACCAAAGAGTCCCAACGTGTGCTTCGAGTGTCACGGCGGACATGACACGGCCCCGTAGGGGGAAATTCGAAATCCGATTTCGAATTTCGAAGCAGGTTTGCAGAACGAAACCCCACAACAAGAGTGGCATGACGATGAGTGACAAACACCACCACGGAAGTTGCGGCGGCGGGCATTCGTGCGGCAGTCAATCAGGTTGTGGCTGTTCCGAAGATGCCGAAGCAACGCGGCGCGAATTCCTGCGGCAGGCAACCACCGTTACACTGGGTGGCCTGTCGCTGACGATTCTCCCCGGCATGGCGACGGAAAGCAGTCCCGCAGGTCCGCCAGCTCGGTTTGGCTTCCTCGTCGATACGAACAAATGCATCGGGGCCGGGAAGTGCCTGTCGGCCTGTCGCATGGAGAACGATGTTCCGGACGGCTACACTCGCACCTGGGTGGAGCGCTACGTCCATTTCAAGGACGGAACCGTTCAGGTGGATCTGTTGCCGGAAACCGGCGTCTCAGAATTGCCGATCATTGAAGAAGACAAAGTTGACCGGGCGTACTTCGTCCCCAAGCTCTGCAATCAGTGCGACGATGCCCCCTGCAATCAGGTTTGCCCGGTGCATGCATCGATCACCTCTCCGGAAGGTGTCGAACTAGTCGACACCGAGTTGTGCATTGGCTGCGCGTACTGTGTGCAGGCGTGCCCCTACGGCTCGCGATTTATGAATCCCAACACCGGTTCGGCGGACAAATGCAACTGGTGCTATCACCGCATTATGCGGGATGAAAGCCCCGCTTGCGTGGAAGCCTGTCCGGTCGATGCCCGCGTGTTTGGACGACTGGATGACCCGGAAAGTGAAATCAGTAAGCGACTGTCCGAGGTGCCGATCCAGGTGCTCAAGGAGCATTTGGGAACGCATCCCAAGACGGTTTACGTCGACTTGTCGCATGAGGTGATCTAATGGACGTGGCCGAATACGTGTTCCCTAACGATGCTCATCCAGCCTGGAGCATCATGATTGTACTGTACCCTTACGTGACCGGTCTGGTAGCCGGAGCGTTTGTGGTCTCGGCGTTGTACCATGTGTTTCAT
>JAGQQB010000034.1 GCA_020426425.1 Planctomycetaceae bacterium
TGGACGCGCGGAATCGTCAGGGGCTGACATGCGCCGCTCGCCCGGCGGCGAGTCGTGACTATAGTCTCGAACCGTCCCTGATGTGCTGCGTTGTTCGGCACCGATTCCGCGTCGCCTGCTTTCCGTGCGTATGTCCACCGCCCCCAGTCTCGTTTGGTTCCGTCACGATCTCCGTCTCGCCGATCAACCAGCGTTGCAGGCGGCGATGGATCGGAGCGGGCCGGTGATTCCGGTCTACATATGGGCACCGGAGGAGGAAGAGGACTGGGCGCCGGCCTCGTGTTCGCGTTGGTGGCTGCATCATTCGCTGGATGCGCTGAGCCAGCGGCTGGAATTGCTCGGGGTGCGGCTGATCATTCGTCGCGGTCCGACCGAGGTGGCGCTGTCCGATTTGATTCGCGAGACCGGTGCGGACGCCGTGTTCTGGACGCGACGGTATGAACCGGAGGTCATTGAACGGGACAAACAACTCAAGCAGCTGCTGAAGTCCCAGGAGATCGAGGCATGCTCATTCAATGGAGCGTTGCTGGTTGAGCCGTGGGAAGTGGCCACGCAACAGGGGAAGCCCTACCAGGTGTTCACGCCATATTGGAAGGCGGCCCAGGAGAAACTCAGCGGCGATGAACCACTCGCCGCGCCAGAGCGGCTCAAGACGCTCAATAATTCATTGGAGAGTGTGTCACTGCAGGAGTTGAATCTCCTGCCGACCATTCCCTGGGACACGGCATTCCATGAGCAATGGATGCCGGGGGAAACTGGCGCACAGGCGGCGCTGAATCGGTTCCTCGATGAGATCGTGTCGGACTACAAGACCGAACGAGACGTTCCCGGACGTCAGGGAACATCGCGGTTGTCGCCGCACTTACACTTCGGTGAGATCAGCCCGCGACAGATCGTGCAGGCGATGCGGGCGCGGAAGTTGAACCTGTCGGCGATTGGGCCGAAGACGTTCCTGACTGAACTCGGTTGGCGCGAGTTTGCGCATCATGTGTTGTATCACTTTCCCAAGACTCCGCAGGAACCGCTGCGGGCAGCATTCAACGAGTTCCCTTGGAATGATGATCCGACCTCGCTCCGCGCTTGGCAGCGCGGGCAGACCGGCTATCCAATAGTCGATGCTGGGATGCGCGAGTTGTGGGCCACCGGTTGGATGCACAATCGCGTCCGGATGATTGTCGGTTCGTTTCTGACGAAGCATTTACGGTTGCCGTGGCAGGCTGGTGCCGAGTGGTTCTGGGACACGCTGGTCGATGCTGATCTCGCGAATAACACACTGGGCTGGCAATGGATCTCCGGCTGCGGTGCCGATGCCGCTCCCTACTTCCGCGTGTTCAACCCGATTCTGCAAGGAGTGAAGTTTGATCCAGACGGCACCTACGTCCGCCGCTGGTGTCCAGAACTGGCCGATGTCCCAGACAAGTGGCTGCACAATCCCTGGGAAGCGCCAGCATCGGTACTGACGCAGGCGCGGGTACGACTGGGCCGCGACTACCCTGAGCCGATTGTCGACCACGCGACGGCCCGCGATGCGGCACTGGCGGCATTTGCCTTGATCAAGAAGTAGAAGAGGCAAGTCCGCAATCCAACAGTTGGTCATCGCAAGGTCACCGCACCATGTCTACATTGTGAAGTAGACCCTGCCGGTCAGTTAAGCTGTACCGATTGCCGCAATCGCGCCTGCCGTACAATGGTCGGCGGCGGGCAGGACCGGTGAAGTGGTGTGACCGGAGGATTCGATAGAATCGATAGTCGAAGAACTCACAGTTTTTCTGCGGCTAGGGTGCACACTGCGGCAGAAATTGCCGCTTGACGCTCAATCGCGGAGGGAGTGACCGGGATGAAACTGAAGCGTATTTCGTCGCTACTGCTCGTTGGAGGAAGCCTGTGGATGGCTCCCGGCACCATTGTCTGGGGACAGGATGACGACGTCCCCAATAAACCGCCCATGGAGTCGCCGCTGGTCAATGAGCCGACGACACCCGAAGAGCAGTTCGATGCCGCGCTCATGATGCTGCGGCTCGCCAAGCCGGAACTCGCGCGGTACTACCTGCGACAGGTGCTCGATGGCAATCCCGATGATGATCTGATGCTCAAGCTGCGCGAGCAGCACGACACGGCGACGTTCCTGGAACTGACTCGAGTGAAAGAGATCGAACCGGAAGCACGCAAACTGTTGTCGCGACTGGAAGTCGCGGTGCGGAATCATGTCACACATCCCGGCTACTTCGATACGTTGCTCAAGAAGTTGAACGGCACGTCGCGCGACCGAGTCGAAGCGCTCGATGAAATGCGGCACCTTGGTCCCTACGCGGTGCCGCAACTAATCAAGGAACTGCAGCAGCCCCGTTTTAACAGCAAGGGGGATCTGACCTTCGCGCTGACTCAGCTCGGTCGCAATGCCAACGGACCTTTGGTCGGTGCCCTGGGATCGACAAGCCCAGAAATCCGCGCGACGGCCGCGTTGGTGCTGGGCACTGTTGGTGGACAGGATGACGCCATCTGGTTGGTGAAGCCTGCGTTTTCCGAATCGGAAGAACCTGGAGTGCGAACAGCAGCCCAGGAATCGCTCGCCCGTATTCAGTACGAGTCCCCATCGCTGACCGATCGACTTTCCGGAGCCGGCGCGGCCGACCGGTTGCTGCAGATGGCAACGGCACATCTGACGCAGCAATACCAGTGGCCAGAAAATGACCGTGAAGATGGCCATCGCTCGATTTGGAGCTGGGACGAAGCGGCGGGGACAGTGAAGGAAACCCTCGCGACCGATGCGCATGCGTCGCTGTACTACGCCGAGCGACTCGCACGTGATGCGGCGGCCATGGCCCCCACTCGTGACGAACCCAGCCATGTATTGCTCGCCACGTTGATGACGCGCGATATCGAAGCCAATGGCTGGGACAAACCGATCCCCATTGCAGCTGGCTCCGCACACGAACTTGCCGTAAGCAGTGGTCCGGAGACCTGCGAGCGGGTGCTAACCTTCGCGCAGGAGCATGATCTGCCAGCGGCAGAATGGACTTGTCTGCAGGCACTGGGACTGGTCGGATCCTCCAAGCTCCTGGCCGCGACGAACGACGCGCACTCACCGGTCGTGAAGTCGCTCGATGCCAGCGACGCACGCTCACAATTTGCGGCGGCAACGACGATCCTGCAGTGGGGACCAGACAAACCGTTCCGCGGCAGTCACCGTGTGGTTGAGATTCTCGCTCGCGCGCTCTCGGGCGATACGCGGCCCAATAGCGTGGTTGTCGATCCCAATTCACGACGCGGCAGCGAGACCTCCGCACTCTTCACCGATGTCGGCTACGATGGCATCCGCGTGAATACCGGCGTGGAAGGTTTCCAGGCAGCGGTTTCGCAGGGGGATGTGCAGGTGGCCGTGCTGCATCCGACGACGATTCGCTGGGGGTTGACGCAAACCGTCGACAATCTGCGCATCGATTCGCGGACCGCCCGCATGCCGATTGTGATCTACGGACCGGCGAGTGTGCGGAACGATGTCGCACATCTTCTGCAGCGTTATCAGCAGGTAACGTACATTCAGGAGGCAAACGACTCCACCGAATTGCGTGCTCAACTGCATCCGTTCCTCGCGATGGTGTCGCCACCGTTGCTCAGCCAGGAACAGCGAACCGCTCAACGCGGAGATGCGCTCTACTGGCTGCGCAAGATCGCCACGACGCAGTCACACGTATTCGACCTCGCGCCAGCGGAAGAAGCACTCGTGGCCGCCACCAGCGATCCACAATATGCCGCCGATGCCCTGGTGGCACTGGGGAGCATTCCAAACGCATCAGCCCAGAAGCAGTTGTTCAATGTGGCGGTTGGTCCCGCCGTCGATGCATCCATTCGGCAACGAGCCGCGCTCCAGTTGAGTTCGCACATCCAGCGGCATGGCAGTCTGCTTGATCAGTCGCAGTTGCAGCAATTGCAGGCAGCGATCCAGGGCGATCTCAACCCGGGCTTGCGGACTTCGCTGCTGTCGGTAATTGGTTCCATGAAGCCGGGTGAATCGGCGATGCGGAAGGCGATTCTGTCGCGACCACTATCATCTGGTCCCATTGCCGTGACCCCTCCAGCCGCAAACTGAGGCCGTGCCGGAGTGCTCGAGCCGCGATCCACGATTCGGTCATCGCGATCATCCAGGAGGAAACCATGCCCGGCGATTTCGGCAGTGACGACGCCATTAGCCCGTCCACCATGCGCGGCCGCGATTGGCCCTGCTTACGACAGTTCTGTGTGTTCTTGGAGAACCGCGTCGGTCGGCTGCACGATCTGATGCGGACGATCGAGTCGGCGGAACTCAAGGTGATGGCTCTGTCCGTGGTCGACACCATTGACTTTTCGGTCGTCCGCCTGATTGTCAACGAACCAGAACGGTCCAACGAAGTTCTCGACCTTGGTGGCTTTCGCTTCATTGAGAGCGATATTCTCGGCGTGGAACTTCCTGACGATCCTCAGCCATTCGTGATGGTGTTCAGCGCCTTTCTGCGGGCGGAACTCAACATTCACTACACGTATCCGCTGCTGTTCCGACGCGGTGGCCGCGGCGCGATCGCCGTCCATGTCGACGATGTCGACCAGGCCACTCACCTGCTCCAGGATCTCGGCTACACGTTGCTGACAGAAGGAGATCTGCTGGATGGGGATGAGTTCTATTAATGCGTTGTCGACCACAGATAGCAGTTCTCGTTGTGCCCGGCTCAAGGTGTTGTCCCGGTTGATGTGACTATGCTTTCGCTTCCTCATAAAGCCGCTGCCGGATCGACTTCAGCAGCAGGTTGACGTCGTAGTTGCTGAACCCGTGTTGCTGGGCGTACCGCCGCAGCAGGCGTTGTTCACCTCGGGTCAGTCTGCCATCGAGGCTGACGGCGTAAATGATCTGCTCAAGCAGTTGCCGGGCTTCTGCCGGGTTGGTTGGCTGCGGCAGGTTGAGGCCCTGTTCCGCAGCGCTCGACAACAGCAATCCGGCCTCGCGTTCGCTCAAGCCTTGTCGTTTAGCAAGTTGCTTGAAAGCCGCGAGTTCCTTTGCGCTTAATGCGCCATCCGCCAGCAACATCTGCGCGATGAGGCCCAAGTCGAGCGATCGGTCCGCATGCGGTGTATGACCCGCGGCAGCGAGCGCCACCAGGGGATGCGCTTGCTCGTAACCCAATTGCATTTGATCGGCTGTCGCCTGGAACTGACGGCTGAATGGAACGACATCGAGCAACACCCAGTCGTGTGTTCCGGTCGTGAGCGAGGCTCCGCAGTATTGGCAGTTCGCATCGCGCGTGACTCCCAGCGGTCCACCGCAGTTGCCGCAAGAGGCTGTGGAAAACGTCTGTCGAGTGCCTGTCGTTACGCCTGACTTGCGGCCGAGCACGAACACTTCGGTATAGATCCGTTTGGTTGCACGGACTGAATTCCGTCCGTTCGGATCTCCTTTGTGTCGCGTTCCGGACCAGCGGATCTTCACGAACGCGCGGTCGAGTGGCTTGCCATGCTCTACACGCAACAAGTCGACCAGTCCGACCGCTGGTTCGTGGAAGTAGTTCTGTTCGTTGAGTGTCTGCTGCACACGCTCTCGCAGTTGCGTTGCATCGTCCGCCAGCACTGGTTCCGCGTAACCCAATTCGCGATAGAACTCCGCCGCCCGCAGCCGCCAGAACATCACACTCGTGCGATCTTCCAGATGCTGCAGGCTGAAGTCCGGGTCTTGCGCTCGTAGTGTCGCGACACCGGGTGTCGACTGATCGTCGCCGGGCAGATTCCATTCCGATTCCTGCGTGATCTCCGCCAGCACCCAGTCGTGTTCGGCGGAGTTCACCCACGCGGAGCAGGCATCGCACTGGACCTTATCGACGATGTTGAGCGGACTGCCGCACGAAGGACAGCGGCCTTCGATGCTTCCACCTCGTGTGCGTGTTGGTGCTCCATGCCGCCGATGAAACGACCAGAACTCGACAAACTGCTCGACGCGTTGTGTGCCGGGCACGATCTGCCCGTTCTTCACATAGATCTGATAGTCGAGCGCCGACGCCTGGATGCGAAGATGCAGTGTGTCGAATTGCTCAGTCGCGATGGCTGCCGAGAGTGACACATCGAGCACCTGAATTTGCTGCATTACATTTCGTAGCCCCTGGGCCTGTTGCATCGCCAGTTGGAGTTGGAAACGTTCAAAGATGCCATCGCTGATGAACGCCCGCACCGGGGTCATGTCCTGCTGTGTCCACGCCTCTTGGATTTGCACGAAGGCGGACTCGGATCGCTTGCTGAAGGCGTCGAGATCGAACGCAGGATCACCCTGTTGGATCTGCTGAATGGCCTCATCCCGCAGTCGTTGTGACTGGCGTTGATGGGCGCGGCGGATGGTATTCGCGATGTGATTCTGGCGTGACTGCTGGTACGACTGGTAAATGGCAATCGTAATCATGATGGCGAACACGATCAGCATGACACGTGGATCGGCATTGCCGCCGCCACCACGCCCACCGCTGAAGCCTCCGCCCCCGCCAAAGCCGCCACCGCCCCCTCCGCCAAAACCACCACCTCCTCCACCGCCGTAGCCGCCCCCGCCACCGGCACGGGCGAGCAATTCCTCCGGCGTCAGCAGCAGGCAGCACAGCAGAAGCAGTCCAATCACGATCACACTTCGCCAGCCTCCGCATCGCTGCAGCCAGCGTCGCAGGTGCAGAACCCATCCAGTCGCGATTGTGGTCAGGTAGAACATTCGATCCATCGGTTTCAGGCAACGACAGAAGATGAGCAATCCAGCAGCGACAGGACCGCCCAGACAGCATAACGATTAACAGAAGTTCGAGGATCGTTCGACATGAACTGAGAATTAAGGACAGAGGATGAGGGATTGGGAGCAGCCACGAGGCAGCATGCCTTCAACCTGAGCAACGGTCGCGCAGTAACCCTCGCCGTTCAGCGTCCGCCACAGATACTGTTCGTCACCTCGGTCGATCCGTATCATGCAGCGCGGAGCAACTCGGATCGAAGTCACTGCCGATGTTGTGTTCGCCTGTAACGATCTGGCCATGGTGCGAGAAACGCGTGATGCCTGCTGGTGCCGACGTCTTAAGAGAACTACGACTGGAACTCGAATCGGCACGCGATCAGGCGGGATCGATTCGGGGGGAGTGGCGGCAGTTTGATGACCGCTTGCAGCAGTTGATTACCGACCGTGGCGCGGCGGTTCTGGAGCTGGCCCGGCACTATCTTCCCGAGATGTCCCAAGAGCGAATTGAAGGGACATTTGCTGGCGTGCGTGACGAATTGCGGCAGATTCTCGATCGAAAGCAGCGCCAGCAGGAATCGTTCAGTGGACAGCAGACGCGATTGGTCACCGAAGTGACCAACGAGGAACAGGAACTGGCGCAGGTCACTGCCGAGTTGTCGCAAAAGGTGGCCGAGCGGGAGGAACTCTCCCGCAAAGTGAGTGACTTCCTGGCCCAAGATGCGACCTTTCAAGAGGCGTCAAAGCGCGCCATTGCTGCGGAAACCGAACTGAATAAGAACGAACAGCGTGCCGAGGAAATCTCGCGAGACGCAGAGGAGAAGCTCCCGGCGTATCAGCGCAGCAGTCTGTTTCAGTACCTGCACAGGTGTGGCTACGGCACCGACCAGTACACTGGCCATGGACTGCGGCGTCGACTGGATCGCTGGCTCGCCAACCTGATTGGGTATGCACGGGCGTTTTCCGGCTACGAATTTCTGACCTCGGCTCCAGAACTGGTTCGCAAGGAAGTCGAACGCCGCAAGGTTGAGTTCCATCCCTTAATGGCAGCAGTCGAAGACCTCGAACAGACGGCGGCGGATCAATTCGGGCTGACCCAGGTGCTGCTGGCGGGCGAGCAGCTCGGTACACGCCGTGACGAATTGGTCACCAGGGTTGGCGAACAACGGACGCTCTTACAGGAGGTCGAGCAGAAGTTGCTCGCGCTGCAGCACAATCAGGGACCATTTTACGAAGAAGCACTCGGACGATTCCGACAGTTCCTCGAGGCCACGCGGACAGAAGTGCTCGAACAACAGGCGCGACTGACTCCGGAATTGACCGATGATGATCTCGTCTCACGCATCAGAACACTGACGACGGAAATCGAACAACTGCGTCCGCAACTGGACCGCCATCATGCGCTCAGTGTAACCGCCGAACAGCAAGTCGCCGGATTGGAATTCGTGCTACGGCGTTTTCAGCAGGCGAACTACGATTCGCCGCGCTCGGACTTCGAGTCCGACTTTAACGTGCGGGAACAACTGGCCCGCTTTCGCAAGCAGGTGCTGGACAAAGACGCTCTGTGGGATCACCTGCGTCGAGCACAACGGTTCGAACCAACCTGGATGGAGGAGTCCGCCACTGGCATGGCGACCAATGCGACGCAGATTCTCGCCCATCCCATGACACAGGTGCTAATGCACGCCATGGTCGAGGCAGCGGGCGTCGCGCTGCAAAACGCCGCACAGCGCAGTGTCGCCCGGCGACATCTCCCGGCCAATCAACGCCGCGCCGAACGGATCGATCGACCCGCCCCAACATGGCATCGCACCAACACGCCGGCGCCGCCAACGCGATCACAAACCAAACCGCCAACGCGGGGATTTACGACGGGGGACGGATTTTGAGGGGCCGAAGCGGACGTGCGGGATTCTGCAGCGCAAGGTCCCAGCCCGAAACATCGGTGTTATGAGTCGTTGCACATCAACAGGAATCACCCTCCCGCAGCATAGCCGTTGACGGGAGGGTGATGTGTTGCGGGGACCGCTCGAACAATCGACACGTCACTTGATCAAGTAGACCTGTCCGCGCAGTTTGACGAGGAGTTGCTCATCATCCCGCTGCTGACTGAGCAGTTCATTCTCAGCAGCGGAATTGGCGGCGATCAGGGTGAAGTAGGCATCGGTGTAGCGTTCGATCTCCTGAATCTGGGCCTTGTCCCGTTCGGGATCAACCTCGGCGGTTTCTGGTGTGACGACCAGTTGACCGCGTTTGTACAGCGTCTGGACGCCGGAGTTGCGAACGACCGCGGATTCATCGGGATGATCTGTGGCTGGCGCCGTTTGCGGTTGGCCGGGACCAGCGACTCCACCAGCAGCGCTGGCTGGTGTGGCCAATGGGGGCAGGCTGCTCGACCCGCTCGGCGCCTGTGCCGCATTGCGGAACATCTGTTTTGCCTGTCGCTGCTGGAACGCCGACTGACCGCTCTCGGCATCGAGTTCGGTGAGTCGTCCGCGGGCCAAGGCGCTGTTGGATTGTAACGCCTTACTCTCCAACGCGAGACTTGGCGTGACCGTTTCATCGGCCAGGAACGAGGTGTAGGGCGTCAGAATGCCGTATTGTGTGGAGAGTGTGACCAGTTCGTCGACCAGTTCCTGATTCTGCCCATGCAGATCGAGTTCATCGATCAATTCGCCAATCCTGCGTGTTGCCCACAACTTGGCGACGAATGCATGGCCATGGTCATCGCGTCGGTCGGTCAAGTCGCCCTGGAAGGTGAACTCCTGTTTTTCTTCGCCAACGTGACCGGTCAGCCGAATCTGAACCGGCCCTGACTTGCGATAACGTCCAACGAGCACGAGTTGTTCACCGGCGAACAGATCGAACTCAGCGGCGGGATACAGTCGATTGACGAACGGCTTCTTCTGTGACTCGTCCAATTCGAACGTCAGACTCGCACGTGTCAAAACCGGGGCGCTGATGCGATTGTAGACGCGTGCCACATGCTCTTCGATGTCCTCATCAGGGGTGACATATTCGGAGAGTCCGAACCCCTCCCGCGAGAGTCGATCGAGCAGCCGGCTGTTCACGTCGTAACCGACACCAAACGACATCAGCCGGGCATGGACGTTGTTGGCCTGCTTGGCCGCTGTCGCAATCGCGGCCTCATTGGTTTGACCGTTGGTTGGTTTGCCATCGGTCAGGAACAGGACGTAGGTTGGTTGATGCTTGTCCTGCAGCATGTCGAAACTGCGCGTCAGTGCATCGTGAATGTTGGTGCCGCCGCCCGCATACAGGCCATCCACGTAACCAAGTGCCTCCTCACGTGACTTCTTGCTGAAGCGTTCAAGTTCGTCTCGGAAGGTCTCGACCTTTGAGTCATATGCGACGATGTTGAACAGATCGCCGTCGCGCAAATTATTGAGTACAAACTTGAGGGCCTCGCGGGCTTGCTCAATCTTTTTGCCCGACATGCTGCCCGACTTATCGACGACGAACAGGACCGACTTCGCAATGTACTCTTCCTGATCAGTCTGAATGTCGGGGCTGGCCAGCAGCAGGAAGTAGCCATCGTCTTTGGACTGCGATGACTGATAACTCAGCAGGCTCGTGGAGACCTTTCCTTCGCGGGCATCGAAGAACAGCCGGAAATCGCTCGTGGGGATGGTGTTCTTCTGAGAATACGTCACCACCGCGCGCCGCTTGCCATTGCGTTTGATGTCGATCGCGTGTGTTGGTGAGTAAATGTTCTTCAGTGACGAGTTACTTGTCAGCGACAGTCGCACGTTGATCGATTCCAGCGGCTTCGACGTGTACTTCGCTGTGCTCAGTGGGAACAGGAACTCGGTGAGTGTGTGATCTTTACGCAGTAACTGCGTGTAATGCAACGAGACCGTGCGGGACTCGCCAGCGGGAATCGGGAACACGCTCGTTTGAAACATCCCGGTACCGATCCATTCGAGCAGTGCGGGATCGCGCTGCGATCGCACGATCGCTTCGTACCGTTTGCGGGCGTCTTCCCGGCTGAGCAGCTTGCCGGTCAGTTCTTTGCCGTCGACCAGCAGGGTGAGTTCATCGATCGCTCCATCGTACGGCAGCGGGAAGACGAATTGAGCTTCAATCGTGCCGCGTCCACAATTCTCAAACGTCTGGGATACCTGAATATCGGCGACTTGATCGTCGACCCGGCCTTCAATCGAAAGCTGGCTGATCTTGTAGTTCGCTTCCACTGGTGGCGGGATATGGGGCCGAGGCAGCGGGAATGGATGCCGGGAGATCAGCACCCCTTGCGCGAGTAGAGCTTGCGCCCACAGCAGACTCAGCACCACAACCCCGTTCCTTAGTCGGTATCCAGTCATCCTCACGCTCCGATTGCGACCGCCTCGACAATGGCAGCGGCCTGACTCCTGTGACCAAGTTCACGATACCCTTCCGACGACAACCAAACCAGCTGTGTTCCCGGATTGTGACCGATCAGTGACAATTCGGTTGGATTGGCTGTCACGCGATTGGCACTACGGCCCCGCTCGATGCGGTCTAAGGGGCTCTGTAGGACCGGCTGCTCCGCAGTTCCCAATTCCCCACTCCCTACTCCCAATTCCCTACTCCCTACATTCGACGTTCAACGGTGCAGCCGATACCATGCTGTCTCAGGCACACATTGACTACCGACCTCCACGACATGCAGTCCCATGAAGATTCACGAATATCAGGCGAAGCAACTCTTTGCAGCAGCTGGCGTTCCGATTCCACGCGGAGTGGTCGTGCGGTCGCCTGAAGAAGCATCTGCCGCATTTGCGGAACTGGGGACGCCAGTCTCTGTGGTCAAATCGCAGATTCACGCTGGCGGTCGTGGCAAAGGACGCTTCAAAGAACATCCCGAACAGGCTGGGGTCGTGCTTGTGAAGTCGGCCGAAGATGCTGCCGCCAACGCCAGCAGGATGCTGGGATCGACCCTGGTCACGATCCAGACGGGCGACGAAGGGAAGCAGGTCAACACCCTGTATGTTGAACAGGGACTCGCGATCGCGCGCGAATTGTACATGGCGATTGTTGTTGACCGCGAAGTCGGACGCCCGGTGATCATTGCCTCCGCCGAAGGAGGCATGGCGATTGAGGAACTTGCCCATGAGCATCCCGAGAAGATTATTCGGGAACACTACGACCCCGCGATCGGTCTGCAGGCGTACCAGGTCCGAAAGCTGAGCGCAGCACTGGGATTCGATGCCGCCGCCCAGAAGTCGGCGCACGTCTTTCTGCCGAAGATTTGCGATTTCTTCGTCAAGAATGACTGCAGCATGCTCGAGATCAATCCTCTGATTGTCACGCAAGATGGCCAGCTGTTCGCACTCGATGCGAAGGTGACCTTTGACGACAACGCGCTGTTCCGCCACAAGAACTTCGACGAGCTTCGCGATGAGTCGGAAGAGGATCCTGCCGAGATTCGCGCCCATGCGGCCGGACTGAGCTACGTGAAGCTCGATGGCCAGATCGGCTGTCTGGTGAACGGGGCCGGGCTGGCGATGAGCACGATGGATATCATCAAACTGCATGGCGGCGAACCGGCCAACTTCCTCGACGTTGGCGGCGGGGCGAACGTCGATCAGGTGACGGAAGCGTTCCGCATCATTCTCGCCGATCCGAACGTGAAAGCGATTCTCGTCAACATCTTCGGCGGCATTATGAAGTGCGATACCATCGTGGAAGCGCTGTTGACTGCCTACGACAAAATCGGCATCACGGTGCCGCTCGTTGTCCGCCTGGAAGGCACAAACGTCAAGATCGCCCGTGAGATGCTTCAGGCATCAGGCAAGCAAATTATCACCGCCGACGACCTGACTGATGCGGCGAAAAAGGTCGTGGCGACGTTGGGAGCGTGAGCGGAAATGCGAAATCCGAAGCACGAAATCCGAAACAACTCAGAAATCAAAACTGCTGAAACGTGATTGGTGGCTGAGCGTCCAATGTGATCGCGAAGCGGCGTATGTTTGGGATTTCGTGCTTCGAATTTGTTTCGGATTTCGAAATTCGTGCTTCGGATTTACGCCTTGGGCAGTTCACGTTGCCAATCGACGCGCGGTGCGTCGGCCCACAGATTCTCCAGGTCGTAGTGCTCGCGCGCTTCGGGCATGAAGACATGCAGAACGACGTCGCCGTAGTCGTGACAGATCCAGGGGCCATCCATTCCTTCGGTTCCTCGACGCGGGGAATCGAGCGCGGCCATCACATCGTCTGCTGTGTTGGCGATGGCGCGATTCTGCCGACGGCTGTTGCCGGTTGCGATCACGAAGTAGTCGAACAAAGGTGTGATCTGTGTGAGATCGAGCACCAGAATGTCCGCCCCGCGAAACTCGCTGCAGACCTGAGCGACACGGCAGGCATTCCGCCGTGCCTCCTCCAGACTGCGAGGACGCCGTTTGCCGATGGTGCTGTTCGCACCGGAACCTTTCTGCTGTACCACGGACACCTGCCTGAGTGCTCCCAAGGTTGAAGTCGATTGTGGTCACCTGACCACCCAGTCATGCCAACCCTGGACCGCACGGCAGGCGATGGACATCGCCGACGACAGCAGAGGCTGGCTTTACAGTGTGAGTGCGTACTGAACCACCAGCCCGGCAAACACCACGCTCACCATACTCATGAGTTTGATGAGGATATTCAAGCTCGGACCGGAGGTATCCTTAAACGGATCGCCAACGGTGTCTCCCACGACCGTCGCTTTGTGGGCATCAGTCCCTTTGCCACCATGAGCGCCCGCCTCGATGTATTTCTTGGCATTGTCCCAGGCGCCTCCGGCGTTGGCCATCATAATTGCAACAGCAAAGCCTGATGTCAGACCGCCAGCGAGCATTCCCATGACCCCGCCTACGCCGAGCAGCAAGCCAACTCCAATGGGTACGACGAGTCCCAATAGTGCCGGAATGACCATTTCGCGCTGGGCGGCGGCGGTACTGATGTCGACACAGGCGGCGTAGTCTGGTTCGGCGGTCCCTTCCATGATGCCAGCGATTTCGCGGAACTGACGACGGACCTCTTCCACCATCGACTTCGCGGCCCGACCGACCGCCTTCATCGTCAGTGAGCAGAAGACGAAGGCGAGCATCACTCCCATGAACGAGCCGACGAGCACCTTGGGGTTCATCACCGAGATGTCGTAATAACGGACAAAGTCGGGCATGGTCGCGTCGTCGACATTCACGACCATCCCGGTCGATTCGAGCGTTTCCAGATCGATTCCAGCCACTTCGGTCCCGTCTTCCGCCTGCAACACGTTTTGCAAGTCCGTACGGACATTGGCCAGCAGTTCCGGCAAGTGAGCCGACTCAGCATCGGTGAGATTGGCCATCTGCCGCGCCTTGGGGAACATCAGGTAAGCGGCCGTGTGCTGTCCCTCCGCCGCGTCCCGGGTGACGGCGAAGACCGAACCGCTCATGCGGCGAACGGTTGCGTCGGCGGCATTGTCGTCGGTTGTGGCCACCGAGACTGGTGTCGCCCCCGCCCAACGTTCAAACCCGACCCGAACTTCTTCCAGATATGCCGCCATCAGCGCCAGGGCCGTCAAAGCGGCTGAGCCAATCGCAAACCCCTTGCCAGTTGCAGCGGTCGTGTTTCCCAGGCTGTCGAGTGCGTCGGTCCGCTGCCGGACTGAGGGATCCTGATGCGTCATTTCGGCATTTCCGCCCGCATTGTCGGCGATCGGTCCATAGGCGTCGGTCGCGAGTGTCAGGCCGAGCGTACTGAGCATGCCAACCGCCGAGATCGCCACACCGTACAGCCCCATGGAGAACAATCGAGGATCGGCGAAGTCGAAGCCTGTGCAGGCACCGAATGACAGCATGATGGCAACGCCAATCACCACGATCGGCACCCAGACGCTGTAGAATCCTTCCGCGACGCCCGCGATGATCACGGTCGCCGGACCCGTCACTGACTGGTCTGCGATTCGCTTGGTCGGTGCATAAACGTCGCTGGTGGAGTATTCGGTCCACCACCCAATGATCACCCCCGACGCCAGGCCGACGATGATCGCGAAGCAGACTCCGAACAGTTCGTTTCCGGCCAGCAGGTAATCTGGCAGGTTGAGCTGTTGCGATGGTTGCACGAGCATTAGCCAGACAAGCACAGCCGAGACCGCAGCGACCGCGACGCTACTGGCGTTCACACCAAAGCCCAGCGCCTTAAGTAGCTTGCGCTGGTCGGCATGTTCATCGGTGCGGACGACGTAGATGCCGAGAATCGACAGAGCGATTCCGACGCCCGCGAGGACCATCGGCAGTAGCAGCGTCATGAACTGCATTTCAGGGAAGCCGCGATAGGCTGACACGCCCAAGGCTGCGGCAGCGAGAATCGATCCGCAATAGGACTCGTACAAGTCGGCGCCCATCCCGGCCACGTCGCCGACGTTGTCACCGACGTTGTCGGCGATCGTCGCGGGATTGCGGGGATCGTCTTCAGGAATGCC
>JAGQQB010000349.1 GCA_020426425.1 Planctomycetaceae bacterium
CCAGGGTGTGTCATAATTGGAGGCTCTCGGATTTTCGTTCGCTTGATGCCTCTGTTCCGATGACAGGTTGCTTTGCCATGCCTCGTTCCGTTGCGTATTGCTTGCTTTCGGTCGGGTTCTGTTGTTTGTTCAGCACGACGGGGCGGGGAGACGACGGGACCGCCTTCTTCGAGGCGAAGATTCGTCCAGTGCTGGTGGAGCATTGCTATAGCTGCCATTCGGCGGAGGCCGAGGCGATCAAAGGAGGACTGTCGCTCGATACTCGGATGGGTATTCAACAGGGGGGTGAGTCGGGACCGGCGGTGGTGCCGGGGAAGGTGGCGGAGAGTCTGATTGTTGATGCACTCCGGTATGACACCTTTGAAATGCCCCCCAAGCAGCGGCTGCCACAGGAGGTGGTCGACGACTTTGTGAAGTGGATCGAAATGGGAGCGCCTGATCCCCGCGAAGGTGCCGCGCCTAAGGTCGCGCAACAGTCAATCGACCTCGACGAAGCCCGCAAGTTCTGGGCGTATCAACCACCGCGACGACACATGGTCGAGAAAGATGACTCGACCTGGCCCACGAGCGAACTCGACTGGTTCATTCATCAGCGCCGCAGCGCTGCAGGCTTGGAGCCATCACCACCTGCTGACCGAACGACACTCATCCGGCGGTTGTCGTACGACCTGACCGGCCTGCCGCCAGCTCCGGGAGAGGTCGCCGCGTTTGTCGCCGATGAATCCGAGGATGCGATCGAGCAACTGGTCGATCGACTCCTCGCCTCGCCCCAATTCGGTGAGCACTGGGGTCGGCACTGGCTCGACCTCGCCCGGTATGCCGATTCGAATGGGGGCGACATCAACCTCACGTATCACAATGCGTGGCGGTATCGCAATTACGTGATCGACGCCTTCAACAACGACAAGCCGTTTGATCAGTTCATCCGAGAGCAGTTGGCAGGCGATCTGCTCCCAGCCGAATCCGACGAACAACGGGCGGAGCAGATGATCGGCAGCGGCTATCTGGTCATCGGGCCAAAGATGCTCAGCGAACGTGACAAAGAAAAACTCCGGATGGATGTCGTCGATGAACAGCTCGACAGCATCGGCAAGACATTCCTGGGATTGGCCCTCGGCTGTGCGCGGTGCCATGACCATAAGTTCGATCCGATCCCGACCGCCGACTACTATGCACTCGCGGGGATTCTTCGTAGTACGGTGATCGTCGAAGGGATTCGCATGGGAAATGTGAATGTCTCTGGCTGGGCCGAGCGACCATTGCCGATGGATGCCGAACAGGAGGCCGCACACTCCGCCTACGAAACCGCGTTGGCCACCGTGGAACAGGAACTGAAGCAGGCGAAGTACGAACTCAGCAAGAGTCGCAAAGAGGGGGGACTGTCTCCGGAGAATCTCCTGGGCGTGGTGGTCGATGATACAGCAGCCACCTTGAACGGCTTCTGGAAGAACTCATCCCTTTCGCCCAGCTTCATCGGGGCGGGCTATATCCACGACGACAAGGCCGACAAAGGGCAAAAGAGTGTCACCTTCACACCCGACCTGCCGCAGACAGGCGAATACGAAGTTCGCATTTCGTACACGGCGAACAAAGGGCGCGACCGGGCGGTGCCGGTGACGATTCGCCATGCCGCTGGCGAGTCCGTTGTCAACGTCGATCAGGAACAGAAGCCGGAACTCGGCGGGGTGTTCCATGTCCTGGGGCGGTTCCAGTTCGCCGCCGGCACGACAGGGTCGGTTACCATCAGCAATGCGGAGACGACGGATCACGTAATCGTTGACGCCGCTCAGTTCGTACCGGTTGAATTGCTCAAGGAGACGCCGACTGCGATCACCAAGCCGACGCCGGACAATGCAGTCGCAACCGCAACGGCCGAACTGGAGACGCGCGTCAAAGAGCTTGAAGGGCGACATGATGAACTCAAGAAATCCGCCCCGGCACCAACACCGATGGCGATGGCGGCGGAAGATCGACTGGAGATCGAGAACTGTCAGATCTGCATTCGGGGCGAGCCGCACAACCTGGGACCGGCGGTTCCACGCGGCTTCCTACAGGTGACGTCGCCTGAGACGGCGCGCCCCGACGAATTGCAAGGGAGCGGTCGACTTGAGCTCGCCCATTGGGTGGCCTCGCGCGAGAATCCTTTAACCGCCCGGGTGACGGTCAACCGCATCTGGTCGCGACTATTCGGGGCAGGGATCGTGCGCAGCGTCGATAACTTTGGGCAGTTGGGTGAACGTCCGACGCATCCTGAGTTGCTAGACACGCTGGCGGTCGACTTCATGGACGAGGACTGGTCGGTGAAACGGCTGATACGCAAGCTCGTACTCTCGTCAACGTATCAACAGTCGAGCCAGTTTGATTCGACGGCCAAAACCGTTGATCCAGAAAACCGACTGCACTGGCGACACAACCGGCGACGGCTCACAGCAGAAGAGTTGCGGGACAGTTTGCTGACAGTCGCTGGTGAACTGGACCGCACGCCGGGGGAATCGCCAGTCGAAGGTTACGGCGAGTCGGCGGTTGCGAATAACTCAGGTGAAGACACCGGTGATCGGAAGGAACGTTGAGCGCAACGGCGGACGGTGTATGAACCAATCGTCCGCAACGATCTACCGGACTTCCTGACGGTGTTCGACTTCGCCGATCCCGACGTCTGCACCAGTCAACGGAATTCGACGACCGTGCCAGCGCAGTCGCTCTGGATGATGAACAGTCCATTCATCTGCGAACGCGCAGAGCAGTTGGCGGAACGTTTGCTCGCTGGTGGTGAGGTCACAGACGCAGAGCGCGTCGGCCAACTGTACGCAAGTTGTCTCGGTCGATCTGCGACCGAAGACGAACAACAACTCGCGCTGCAGTTCATCGCTGCCGCGCAGCAGCCATCGTCCACCGATGCCGATCCATCCGCGGCGGCGGCGTGGGAGAAACTGTGTCACGTCCTGCTCGCCTCGACCGAGTTTCGCTTTGTGGAGTAGGGGCCATGGCGGAACAGACGGCAGAAGGCAGTTGGTCACCACTGGCGCTCCTGGGCGGAGTGTTCTGGCTGGTCGGCGCGGCGGGACTCGTGTGGTCGGGACGATGCGTCGTGAATGTCCTGCTCGTGTTGACCGGGCTTTCGATCAATGTGCATACGTTTGAACTTGCCGCTGCTGCGGCATTGTTGCTGGCGTTGGGAATTGTGCTGTGGAACTGGAACCGAAGTGTCGCTGGTCCGCTGCAGCGCTGTGTGGGCGGCGGGTGCGGAATTGGCATGCTGCTGGGAGGCGCCTTAATCTGCTGGACCATGCTCGAGACCATCAGCAGCTTCACGATCATGGCCAACAGCGCATCCGCCCCCAAAGTGTCGGAACTCGAGGCTGGAATTGCTCTGCAGGAACCGTGGCTGATGGCCGGGCACGCTCTCTGGTGCCTCACCGGTATCGCAGCGGTGCTCGCGGTGGTCATGCTTAAGTGGCGAACCATTGCGGTCGCGCAATCCGACTGGCAACGCGTCTTGGGAATCGGCATCGTGTTGTTCCTGTTGCTCTTCGCCGGTGGCTGGATCGCCATCCTGCTGCATGCCAGAGCGCTCGATCACCTGATCGACAACGGCGGCAACATGCCGGTGAAGCCGGCCGAGTTGGCGAGCCATCTGATGTCGATCTTCCAATGGGGCCTGATCAATGGTCTGGCCAGCGCTGTCGCTGGGGCGCTGCTGGTCCTGCAATCGATGCTGACGGCAGGTCCGTCTCCAACAAATGCGGATGATTTCGATGACGACTTGCCTCCAAAACGTGTCCACGATGCGGACTGACGAGCAACGTTTGCCACAAGTCCTCTCTTCTAGTAAACATGGAGCCGGGTATCAGGTTCGCATTACTCAGAATTGTGGTTTCAATTCTCACCAGCAGAGTATTCCCAGAATCTTGCGACAGCGTGAGAATCTTGCGAATCTCATCGTTCTTTGTTTCGCGTAG
>JAGQQB010000350.1 GCA_020426425.1 Planctomycetaceae bacterium
GGCGTTGGTTTTGCCCAAGGAGATCTTGTGTGGTCCCCGAGCGGAGGTCTTGGCGGGCATGGACACATCCTTGTCAGCAGGTTGGCGGTTGGCGGCTTGATGTACGTCCGTGGTTGGCAATTGGCAGATTGCTGTATGTGTCGGAAGTCAGCGTGTTGGAATGCCTGAAGCCGAAGAACTCAAAGCTAGTTGCGAACCGCCTGCACGGAGAGCGGCTCGTTCGATGTCAGATGACAAGGAATGCCGCTCCGAAGCGTCCCTTGTCGATTGCTGAGCACGACTTCGAGTCGCACAGTGCCGCTGTCGGCGTCGGTGACCGGAGAAAGGAAGTCGACGGCCCCCATGATCACCTGTGTTCCAACCTGCACCGGGATCGGATTGGTTGGGCTGAGATTGGTGGCGACTTCCGTGGTGACGTAAAACTTCACTCGCAACTGGTCGAGTTGAACCAGAGTGATCAATTGCGGATCGTTTCCGGACAGGTATTCCCCGCGGCGCTTGTGTATGTGCGTGATGACCCCATCGACTGGACTGCGAATGCGACGGCGTTCGAGTTGGGCTTCGATCTGTCGGACTTCGAGCGCATGGATGGCATGTTCCTCTTCAGCGAGCTTCAGCGCGGCCAAAGCCGCCTGATACTCGGCAGTGGCTCGTTCAATCTCGTTGGTTGATGCATGCCCGCCTGCCAGGATCAACGAGAGCTTGTCGAGCTGCGACTTCTTGAGCCGTACATCGACCTGGGCGGCTTCAATCTGGGCATGCGACTCCGCGCGTAACTGGGCCAGTTCGAGCGATGCCTGCAGCACATCATGATCGAGGACTGCGAGAATTTCACCCGCTTGGACATGTTGTCCTTGCCGGATTGGCAGTTCCGCGACGATCCCCGCTTCAGCGGCGGCGATTTCCAGAACTTCAAACGGCTCGGTGAAGCTGTGGGTCACCTGCGCGCTGCTGATCGTGGGGACAGCGAACAGCAACGCACAGATCGCCCACATGGTGCTCGCCGATGGAACATTCCCCCCGGGACGTAGCCCCTGCTGTCGGCGGCGTAGCTGTCGAGCGCCGTCACTGGCTCGCCATGAGGGAAAGATTCGTGTGATGGACATGACTCTGGTCTCCCTACCCTGCAGTGCGTGTGTGATGGCAACCTCCCGTCCCGGTTCCACCGGCACGGGGTCTGTCTGAGCGAACTAGTTCCTTAGAAAGTTCAACGGGTTGAGGTTCTGGTCATGGTCGCGGCTCAACCCGTTACCAGCTGTGCCGCCGACATCCCCGGGCGCGGTCCCTTCCGCGGTCGACAAGCTGCCGAACGACAGTTGTGTGTACGACGTTCCCGACAGCGTGAAGTCGGTCGTCCCCAATGGAACCCGTTCCGTTGCCACGTGTTCAATCACCAGTCGCGGTGTCGGATCGGTAATCTCGCTGTGGAACTGGACGAGCCAGTTGCCGGCGGAGTCGACATGGACTTCCTCTCGGGCAAGGACGCTCCCGTCCGAGGCGTACAAGTAGGCGACCAGGACAGTTCCGGGGCGCGCCGATCCCGAAAGAATCGGCTCGCTCCCCAGTCGCTGAATCTGTGCGGAAAGGAGTTCCTGTGTGGGCATCCCGTTGAACAACCGATCAAGCAACGAATTGGTGGGATTCGTTGCCTGATTCGTAAACGAATCGAAAGCAAAGTACGACACGTCGATATCAGCGAATGAGGTGTTCCCAGCGGGATCGGTCTGCTGCACCGTGACAGTGGTCCCCGATGGCAACTGGGGGCTGATTCCGCTGATCGTCCACTCACCGTCGCCATCGACGATCGTCGTCAACACTTCGCCGCTGCCATCGGTCAGGGGCTGCCCGTTGTTGTCGAGCAGCACCACTTCCGCGCCCGGCTCGCCGGTGCCGCTCACAAAGTCGGGGCCTGCATCGGTGGCCGTCACATCATCCGGATTCGGTGGCGTCGTATCGATCACGATGGGCAATTCGGGTGAGGGCGGCGTCGAATTGCCAGCAGGATCAGTGAAGATCACCTGGATGGCGTGGTCCCCTTCTGAGAGTGGACTGGTGGGGACGACTGCGTAGGTCCCATCGGGTTGAATGACCGCTGTCCCCACCGGCTGACCATCGATCAGCAGAGTGACGGTGTCTCCCGGCTCACCAGTGCCTTCGAAAGTCGGCTGGGTCACGTTGGTGAGGTCGTCGTCATCCAGGAATCCGCTGTCTGAAGGAGCCGAGAGGTCCGGCACGTCCGGATCGACAGGCGGTGTGGTGTCGATGACGACCGTCAACGTGGGGCTGGGACCGCTCTCGTTGCCTGCAGGGTCGGTGAACGTGTACGTCACATCGTGTGGACCTTCGCTGAGCGGAGATCCCGGTGGGATATCGACCGCGAAACTACCGTCAGGTTGGACCGTGCCGGTAACGACCGGGGTGCCATCGACGTACAGGGTCACGGTGTCCCCTGGAGTGCCGGTTCCAGCGGGTACGTTGAACGTCGGAGTGTCGATGTAGGTCAGATCGTCCGTATTCGAATCGCCAGCCGTGTCGGTCTCATCCGTCAGGTTCGGCGGGAGTGTCGGATCATCGGGCGGTGTCGTGTCCAGTTCCACGGTGGATTCCACGGGATCGCCCACATTGCCAGCAGCATCAGCTTCGATGGCAGTGATCGTGAGTGGTCCGTCGTCGAGCACGCTCACGACCTGATCTGGCAGGGTCACGGTGCCATCGGGATTGACGGTCGCGGAGATTGGTCCCACCGAGTTGCCGTTGATGTCGGTGATTGTGACCTCCACGGTCGAGGTCGGCTCAACGCCGGTTCCGGTGATTGTGACATCCGTCGACTCGGCTGCGTTGATGACGTCCTCTCCTTCCAGTCCGGTATCAATCTGGATTCCGGTTGGCTCGGTGAGATCGACTTCGATCGGCAAAGGATCGCTCGGCTCCCCTTCGTTACCGGCTGGATCGGTCATTGAAACCGTGACATCGTAGTAACCTTCCGGCAGCGGATTGCCGGGATCGACAGAGACAAGGTACGAGCCATCTGGGTTGACCGTCGCAGTTCCCACCAACTGTGGCGGACCGAGTGGCGCACCATTCTCATCGGTGGGGGTCACATACAGGTTCACCGTATCGCCTGGCGTCCCAGTCGCTGGTGGTCCCTGGAAATTTGGCAGTTGGATATTCGTGAGGTCATCAGTGTTCGATGCACCCGCCGAATCGGTTGCATCAGTCAAATCGGTCACCGGCGGCTTCGGTGGCGCCGTCGTGTCGAGGGTGACCGTAGTTTCAACCGCTGGGCCAGGATTCCCGGCTGCATCAGTCTCTACGGCAGAGATGACGACCGGCCCATCCACCAGTCCACTGAAGTCCTGATCAGGAATCGACCAGGTGCCATCCGGGTTGACCGCCGCAGATATCGGACCGAGCGCAGTCCCGTTCTGGTCAGTGATCGTCACCTCGACTGTCGATGTCGGTTCGACCCCATCGCCGGTGATCGTGACATCGGGGGCTTCTGCGGCGTTGACGACCTGATCGCTTTCGATCGTCATGGGAACCGCCCCATCAATCGCCAGTCCCGTAGGCGCGATGGTGTCCTTGACGAAGGTCTCAGTCACTGGAGCGCCTTCGTTCCCGGCTTCATCAGTTTCGACGGCAGTGATCGTGATCGTGCCATCGCCGAGTCCACTGATGTCCTGGTCTGGAATCACCCAGGTGCCATCGGGATTCACGGTCGCGGCAATCGGACCAAGCGACGTCCCGTTCTCATCGGTGAGGGTGACCTCTACCGTCGACGTTGGCTCTGCGCCAGTCCCGGTGATGGTGACATCCGGCGTCTCGACGATGTTCGAGAAGTCATCCCCTTCGGTCGGATCGTCGATCGCGAGACCCGTTGGTGCGACGGTGTCCTTGATGAACGTCTCGGTCACTTCCGGTCCAGGGTTACCCGCTTCGTCGGTTTCGATGGCCGTG